>QMLK01000001.1 GCA_003646705.1 Deltaproteobacteria bacterium
CCTCTACGTGCTGGATGAGCCCACCACGGGACTGCATTTTTCGGAGATAGTGACGCTGCTCGAGGTCCTGGACCGCCTCATCGAAGAGGGGGGATCGGTCATCGTCATCGAGCACAACCTGGAGGTGGTCAAGAACGCCGACTGGGTGATAGACCTGGGGCCTGAAGGAGGGGAGGGGGGCGGTGAGGTGGTGGCCATGGGTCCCCCTGAGGAGGTGGCCCGTTCCGAGGGTTCGCGCACAGCCCCCTTCCTGAGGGAGGCCCTCGGCCCTTGACCGTCTTCCTTGTCCAGACCCTGAGGGATTGTTAAATTTTCTGCGATGGAGGAGAAGGTCCAAAAGAGGGTCGAGGCGGGCGACGGCAGGCACCTGACCAAGACCATGCTCAAGACCGCCGTGGAGCTCTCCAAGGAGCTCAAGGCCTCGGGGATATTGCTCTACACGGAGTTCCTCGCCGATCCCCAGGAGATAGGACAGTGGTTGGGGGAGAGGTCCCTCATCCTGGCCACCCGAGACGGTGAGGTGGAGGAGGCCCTTCAACCCTTGGCCAAGGGATGGGTGAGGATCCCCCCTTTCGACTTCGGCCGGGCCGCCATGACGAAGCTTGCCCTCCTGCTTGGCCTCTCCAAGGGCTTCATAAGGCCAGGGGATCGCCTCATATGCCTCTCCGGCTCCTTCCGCTACAAGACCCTGGACAGCATCGTGGTGGTGGACGTGAGCAAGGAGCTGGAGATATTCTCCTCGGCCCAGTTGAGCCTCCTGGAGGACATAGGCAGACCTGAGGTCTTCGAGGCCGTCCTCGGGATAGCCCTGGAGCTGGCCCGGGAGGGCAGGGAGGGACGGCCCGTAGGGACCATCTTCGTCCTGGGGGATCACGAGCGGGTGCTGCAGTTCTCGAGGCAGATGATCATCAACCCCTTCGGCGGGCTACCCGAGGAGGAGCGCAACATCCTGGACCCCCATCTCAAGGAGAGCATCAAGGAGTTCGCCGCCATCGACGGGGCCTTCATCGTCAGGGACGACGGGGTCATCCTCTGTGCGGGCAGACACCTGGACGCCGCCGGCGAAGACCTGCAACTGCCCAAGGGGTGGGGTAGCCGTCACTTGGCCGCGGCGGGCATAACCAACGTCACCAAGGCGGTGGCCATCGTGGTCTCGGAGTCCACCGGAGCGGTCAGGATCTTCAGCCGCGGAAAGTCCTTCATGGAGATCGAAAAGGAGGCCTAAAAGAACATCTTCACCGCGATGGCCACAAGCACCACCGCGAAGATCTTCCGGAATACGTCCGTGGGGACGAACTCCAAGAGGTGAGCCCCCAGTTGGGCCCCTATGAAACCCCCTATCTCCAGGAGGAGCCCCCACCGCCACTGGACGTTCTGCAGGTGGGCATGGGCAGCCAGGGCCGAAAGGGCGATGATGGCGATGCCCACGAAGGTGGTGCCCACGGCCCTCTGGGCCTCAAAGCCCAGGAAGAGCAAAAGGGGCACCATCAAGGCGCCTCCTCCTAAGCCACAGAAGCTGCCGACCACTCCTACTGCGATCCCGATCAGGATGACGAGGTACCACTGCATCTTCGCCTCCTTGCCAAATCGGCGGCCATCTCTATAGCCGATATCATGCTTGTGGGGTCCGCCAGTCCCTTGCCAGCTATGTCGTAAGCGGTCCCGTGGTCCACCGAGGTCCTTATGAAGGGAAGGCCCAGGGTGATGTTCACGCCTTCCCGGAAGTGCAACATCTTCAACGGTATGAGGCCCTGATCGTGGTATAGGGCCACCACAGCGTCCCAGCGCCCTTGGAGGGCGTGGTAAAAGAGGGTGTCGGCGGGGAAGGGGCCCTCTGCCCTTATCCCCCTCTCGGAGGCCCTCTTCAGGACGGGGAGGATGATCTCCTCCTCCTCTGCGCCGAGGAGTCCTCCTTCACCGGCATGGGGGTTGAGGGCTGCCACAGCCAGTTTCGGTTCCTCGATGCCGAAGAGCTCCCGCAAGGCCCTGTGGGTGACGGTGATGGTACAGAGGAGCCCCTCCGGGGTGATCCGACGGGGGACCTCAGAGAGGGGGATGTGGGTGGTGACCAGGGAGACCCGGAGGCGGGGGCCGGCCAGCATCATGGCGTAGTCCTTAACCCCGGCCAGTTCCGCCAGGAGCTCCGTGTGGCCGTTCCAGGGGTGGCCAGCCATCCTCAAGGCCTCCTTGCTGATGGGGGCGGTGACCATAGCCTCAGCCTCCCCCTGGAGGAGGAGCTCGGCCGCCCTGACGATATACCTGTAGGCGGCCTCCCCTCCCTCCCGCCGAGGACGGCCAAAGGGGAGGGGACCTACGTCGCTCAAGGGTATGAGGTTGAGGACCCCTCGGGTGAAGTCCCCCTCCCGGGGGACGGCGACCTCCTTAACCCTGAAGGTGGTCCCCAGCAGGGGCTGCAAGGCCTCCAACACCTTGCGATCGCCCAAGACCACCGGCCGCGTCCTCTCCCCCACCTGCTGGCTGGCGAGGGCCTTCAGCACCACCTCGGGCCCCACCCCTGTAGGGTCCCCCATGGTGATGAGCAGCAAGGGCCGATCCTCTATATCTTGCTCTGCACTCCTACCCTTTTCTTCGCCTCCTTCAGCCATTGTCGGTAACGCCTCTGCACTTCCTCCTTGTAGTAGTCCTCCATCACCCTCTTCCGCACCGCCTCAAAGGGCAGGGGCCGTTCTCCCTGCCGCTCCGTGAGCTTGAGGATGTGCAGTCCCATCGAGGACCTGACCACAGGACTTATCTCCCCGACCTCCATCTGGCTGATGACCTCCCAGAGCTGGGGGTCCATCTCCTTGGCCGAAAGGTAGCCCATATCGCCCCCGTATTTGGCGGAGGGGTCCTCCGAATAGAGGGAGGCCACCTCCTCGAAGGCATGTCCCTGCTGGAGGGCCTCGACGATCCTCTCCATCTTCCTATGGGTCCTTTCCTCCTCGGCCTTGGAGGACCCCCTCGGCAGGGCCACGAAGATGTGGCTGACCCTCACCCGAAGGGGAACCAGGTAGCGCTCCTTGTGCTCTTCGTAATAGGCCAGGAGGTCTTCCTCGTCCATGGAGATCTTCGGCTTTATGAAGGCCTCCACCACCTTGGCCTTCCTCATCTGGGTCCTCAGGTAATGCTTGTAACTCTCGAGGGTGAAGCCCTGGGAGGCCAGCTCTTTGCTGAACTCCTCTGGGCTGAGGCGGTGCCTCTTTCGGAGTTGTTCGAGGACCTCCTCCACTTCCTTGTCCTTCACGTCTATGCCGATGCGCTTGGTCTCGCGCTCCAGGATCTCCTCCTCCACCAACCTCTCCCACACCTCTCTGTAGAAGGCCTCGAGCCTCAAGCGCTCCTCGAAGGGGTTACCCGCTCGGGGTCTTACCAAACCGAAGTGCCCAGCCGCCTCCTCGAGGTCGCTAAGGGTGAATACCTCGCCCCCTATGACCCCTACCACCCTCTCCATCACCTCAGTGCGGCCGAGGGACGGAAACAGCAGGGACAACAACAGCAGCAACACCAAGGCCCTCATCCTCCTGCCTCCTGGAAGATCCTCTCGTTCACCTCTATGCGGACGCTCTGCCGCTGTTGCTCCAACCAGCGCCTCCACGCCTGCTGGAGCTTCTCGTACTCCAACCTCGCCTCCACTTCCCCCTTGACCTCCTCGTACTTCAGGGTCCTGCCCGCCCGCCGCTCCTCCACCAGGAAGATGTGATAGCCGTAAGGGCTCTTCACGATCGGGCTGATCCTGCCCACCTTCAACTTGAAGACGACCTCGAACTCCTCGGGCACCTCCTCCCTCGATACAAAGCCGAGATATCCCCCTTGGGGGGCTTCAGGGGCTATGGAGCGGCGACGAGCCAGCTCGGGGAAGGAGGCCCCTCTTTTCAGCCGATTTCTCACCTCCTTGGCCTCTTGCAAGGACGCCAGGACGATCTGACGGACCTTCACCCTCTCGGGGAGGCGGAACTCCTCCTTGTGCTCCTCGTAATAGGCCTTGAGCTCCTCTTCCGAAGGGGGTGGTACCTCAGCAGCCATGCTCTCGAAGAGCTTGGCCCTGAGGAGGAGTTCCTTGACGTGTCCCTTGAGGTCCTCGCCCGCATCCTTCACCCCCTGCAGGAACTCCTGTACCTCTTGGTCCGAGACCTCCAACCCCCTTCTGTTGGCCTCTCGGAGAATGAGCATCCTCTCGATCAACTCCTCCACCAAGGCCGCCTTCAGTTCCCTCAGCTCCTGAGGGGGGAGGGCCTCCTCCCCGACCAAGGAACGGAGCTCCTTCTGGAACTCCTTCATGGACAGGGATAGCCCATCGACCTTTATGGCCACCTCCTCGCCCCCACACCCTAAGGCGAAGAGGAGGAGCAAGACGAGGAGGAACCTCACTTCTTCTGTCCCTCCCCTTCTAGGAGTTCCTCCCTGATGGTGACGCGGTACTTCTGCCGTAACTCCTTGAGGTGGGCCTCCAGGATCTCCTTTCTCTTCCTTTCGCGGAGCCTCTGACGGATCTCATCCCTCACCTCATCGAGGGTCCTCTGACGGGCTTCTTGTCGGTCCTCCAAGCGGATGATGTGGTAACCGAAGGTGGTCTTCACTATGTCGCTCACCTCGCCGAGCTCCTTCAGGGAGAAGGCCGCTCGCTCAAATTCCTTCCCCACCTGCCCTCGTTCGATATAGCCGAGGTCCCCTCCCCGCTTGGCCGTGGGACTTATGGAGTACCTCCTGGCCAGCTCAGCGAAGTCCTCCCCTTGGGCTATACGTCTCTTGATCTCCTCGGCCTCCTCGCGGGTCTTGACCACGATGTCCCGTACCCTTATCCGTTCGGGGATCTGGAACTTCTCCTTGTTCTCTTCGTAAAAGCGGCTTATCTCCTCCTCGGCCACCTCATCCTTGCCCCTGAAGAGGTCATCGAGGAAGGCCTCGAGGATCACGGCCTTTTTGCACCGTTCGATCCTCCTCAGGACCTCTTCCTCCTTGTCCATCCCCCTCTTGGAGGCCTCAAGGAGCAGCAGTTCCCTGTCCACAAGGTTCCGCAGGAACTCCTTCTTCGCCTCCGGCTCTATCAGCATGGGCTTCAGGAACTCGGGCAACTCCTCTATCTCCCGCTTGAACTCCTCCAAGGTGATAACCCTGTCCTCGATCTCGGCCAGGACCTCCTCGGACTTCGATCGAGGGGGGCCCTCCTCACAGGACCAGAGGAGGAAGAAGGATAACATCAGCCCCAAGATCCATCGTCTCCCTTTCATGTCCCACTCCTTTCCTCTCGCGCCATTATCTCACCTGCTGTGGCCCCTTGCAACAGCGCCTCGGCTTTCTCTGCGGCCTGCCGCCAATGGAGGCCGTCGTGGCGCAAGATCAGCTCCATGGTGGGGGTGAGGCGAAGGCGTTCTCCCTCCTTGCTCAGGATCTGCACCAACCGCTGGGGGTCTATGACGCCCGGGGCCATCTTCAGTCGCACCTCCCCCTCCCTGACCTCGAAGCGCCTCACCCGGTAACGCTGCAGCCTGACCTTTAGCCTTATGACTTCGAGGAGTTCTTCCACTTGAGGGGGCAAGGGACCGTAACGGTCCCGCAACTCTCCCCTGATCTCCTCCAGTGCTGCCTCGTCCTCCAGCATGGAGAGGCGCTTGTAGAAGAGGAGGCGCTGTGATTCGTCCTCGATGTAGTCATCGGGGATGTAGGCCTCAACGGGCACCTTTATCTCAGGGGTGATGCGTTCGGAGACCTCCTCGCCCTTTATCTCCCTGATGGCCTCCTCCAACATGGCGTTGTAGAGCTCAAGGCCTACGTCGGCGATGTGGCCTGACTGCCTGTGGCCCAACAGCGTCCCCGCCCCCCTTATCTCCAAGTCCCTCAAGGCAAGGCGGAACCCTGAGCCCAGCTCAGTCAGTTCCTGCAGGGCCCTGAGCCTCTTCAAGGCGTCCCGCGTGAGTTCCCCCCGAGGGGGGACGATGAGGTAGGCATAGGCCCTTCTGGCGGATCTCCCCACCCTGCCGCGGAGCTGATAGAGGTCGGCCAGCCCGAAGGCATCGGCCCGGTTTATCACAATGGTGTTGGCGTTGGGGATGTCGAGACCGGACTCGATTATGCTCGTACAGACCAGGACATCTATCTCCCCCCTGACGAAGCGCATCATCACCTCTTCGAGCTGTCGGCCCTTCATCTGACCATGGGCCACCTCTATCCTCACCTCCGGGACGATCCCCTGTAGCTTTTGGGCGACGCGGTCGATGTCCGCCACACGGTTGTGGACGAAGAAGACCTGCCCCCCTCGCCCTACCTCCCTGAGGATGGCCTCCCTGATGAGGTGGGGATCGAACTGGATCACACGGGTCTTTATCGCCTGACGGTTGGGAGGAGGGGTATTTATGAGGCTCATCTCCCTTAGCCCCACCAGCGACATCTGTAGCGTCCGCGGGATGGGGGTAGCGGTCAGCGTGAGACAGTCCACGGTTCTCTTCAATTCCTTCAGCCTCTCCTTGTGGGCCACCCCGAACCGCTGTTCCTCGTCGATGATGAGGAGGCCCAGGTCCCTGAAGGCCACATCCCTCTGCAGCAACCTGTGAGTCCCTATGACCACGTCTACCTTCCCCTCCTTGAGCCCCTCGATGATCCTTCTCTGTTCCGCTGGGGGGCGGAAGCGGCTCAGGACCTCGACCACGATGGGATATCCTCGGAAGCGTTCACTGAAGGTGCGGTAGTGCTGCTCTGCCAGCACGGTGGTGGGCACCAGCACCGCCACCTGTTTCCCGTCCATGACGGCCTTGAAGGTCGCCCTTACGGCCACCTCCGTCTTGCCGAAGCCCACGTCCCCACAGAGGAGGCGGTCCATAGGGGTGGGGGAGGACATGTCCTCGAGGACCTCCTCTATGGCCTCCCACTGGTCCGGTGTCTCCTCGTAGGGGAAGGTGGCCTCGAACTCGCGGAAGATGGCATCGGGGGGGCTGAAGGAGAAGCCGGGCAGCGCCTTTCGCGCCGCATAGAGCTCCACCAGCTCCTTGGCGACCTCCTGAACGGCCCTTCTGGCCCTCCTCTTCGCCCTCCTCCAGGCGGTCCCCCCGAGGCGATCCAGCCGAGGGGGGGAGTCGCCTGGGCCCACATAGCGATGGACGAGGTTCAGCCTCTCGATGGGTACGTAGAGGCGGTCGCCGTCGGCGTACTCTATCAGGAGGAACTCGTTCCTGCCGCCCTCCACCTCGAGCTTCACCAGGCCCTTGTAGAGGCCGATGCCGTAGTCGACGTGGACCACGAAGTCCCCTGGCTTGAGGTCCTCGAAGTTGTAAAAGGCCGGGGGTTGCTTCGGGGTGGGGCCGGCTCGGGCCTTCTGGCCGAAGATCTCCTCCTCGGTGAGGAAGACCAAACCCTCGCGGGGCAGCAGAAAACCCCTTGAGAGATCCCCCTCCCTGACCATCACGTGACGCCCCCTCTCCCCATGGCCCAAGGCCGCCTTGACGCCGTAATCCTCGAGGAGTTCGACCAGGCGCTGGGCTTGATGGCGATTGGAGGCCACAAGCTCCACCTCCCACCCCTTGCCGAGCCAGTCCTTGAAACGAGAGACCAAGGCCTTGAACCCCTTCGCCTTGACCTCCTCCCTCAACCCATGGTGTAAGAAGGCCTCGACCTTCACCTCGGCCTTGGCCTCCCCTTTCAGGGTCCCGTCCAGCAGTATCCGCGGCCTCGCCGCCAAGGCCCCCATGACTTCAGCCGGGGACCGAAAGAGGGGGCGGTGGTCGTCCTTGAGGCCTCGATGGAGCTCCCCGAGGCGCTCCTCCACCTCCTCGGCCTCCACCAGGGCCACGGGGGCAGAGGGCAGGTAGTCCAACAGGGTCATCTCCCCCTGGAGTTTGGCCGGGGTGATGAGGACCTCCTGAAGCCCTTCCCTGGACCTCTGGCTCAGGGGATCGAAGGCCCGTATCGATTCCACCTCTTCGTCGAAGAACTCGATCCGGATGGGCATATCCCTGTCAGGGGGGAAGAGGTCCAGGATGGCCCCCCTGACGCTCATCTCCCCCCTGGCCTCAACGGTCCTCACCCTCTCGTAGCCGGAGGCGATCAGGTCCTCTATGAGGCCTTCCCGATCGAGGACCTGCCCCACCTGCAGGCGCCGCTGGGCGGAACGGAGGGCCTCAGGGGAGGGGACCCTCAGGGCCAGGCCCTCCGGGGTGGTGACGACGGCTTGGAGCCCTCCCCCCACCAGGGGACTCAAGACGTGCAGAAGCCTCGAGACCCCGTCGAAGAGGTCCAGTTCAAAGCGATCCGGGTCGAAGGCCTTGAGGCGTCCCTCCGGATGGAAGAAGAGGATGTCCCCGAGGAGGTCCTCCGCTGCCTCCTCCCCCGGGACCACGATGAGGAGGTCATGACCCCTCTTCAGGAGCTCAGCGAAGAAGAGGCCCTGCACACCCCCCGTGACCCCTATGAGGGAGTTATCATCCCCCCTTCGGAGGGCGCGCTCCACGACCTCAAGGGCCTCCGTCAGGCTCTTCACTTCATCCATCCCTGGGACCATAGAGGCAGAGCTCCGGGAAGAGGCAGCGATGGCACAGGGGGCCACGGGCTCGACAGACCTCCCTGCCGTAACGGATGAGCAACAGGTGCAGGTCCCGTGCCCTACCCGGAGGGACGAGGGGGGCGAAGATCCTGTGGGCCTCTTCGGCCGTGACCCTCTCATCGAGGAGGCCCAGCCGTTTGGCGATCCGGAGGATGTGGGTGTCCACCGGGAAGAGGTCCACGTCGCAGCCGAAGGCCAACACACAGTAGGCCGTCTTGGGCCCCACCCCGGGCAGGTCCAATAGGAAGGAGAGGGCCTCCCTCCTTCCGAGCTTGCAGATCCCCTCCATCTCCCCCTGACCCCACCGCCTCCAGACCCTCTTCACGATCTCCTTCAGCCGCCGCGCCTTCTGGTGGTTGAGCCCCCCAGGCCTGAGACACCGTGCTATCTCCTCTTCAGGGGCAGCGAGCAACATTTCCCACCTCGGGAAACGCCTTCTCAAGGCCTCATAGGCCCGGTCGCGGTTGCGATCGTTGGTGTTCTGGGACAGCACGGTCCTCACCAGGACCTCGAGGGGGCTCCCGGTAGGACGGTCCGGCACCCCGTAGCGCTCAAGCAGCCTTTCGCACACTATCGCCAACTTCTCCCCCACAAGCATCTTCGTTATGTTAGCACAAAAGGCATTCCCTCTCGAGCCCTGCCCTTGACAGAAGACGTGTTGTCTGCTATGTAATCATACCTGAAGAATTTTTAAGGGCATATTTTTTCGTTGTAGGGATACTTTTTCCGTTGTCTCCGTCGGGGGATGGGGGTTAAACTTGGGGGGCAGCACGGCGCACGTTGTGCAGCCGAAAAATTGAAAAAACAAAAAGGAGGAAAGGAGGTCGTCATGTCTAAGAAGGGGATTTTGATCGGGTTCTTAGCCGCTGCGGTCTTGGCCCTTTCCCTCTGCCCTGCGGCTGCCCAGGTGAAGTCCTTCACCATCACCGCAGGGCCCATGGGGGGAGACTGGTACTCCATCGGTGGTGCGATGGGCGAGATGGCCAAGAGCGTCTTCCCCGGGGCCATCGTCACGGTGACCACGGGGGGGTCGCTATCCAACATCGAGAAGGTCAACGCCGGCAAGGCCGACGTGGGCCTCACCATGGCCAGCCTCTACGCGGATGCCCTGAGGGCCGGTGGGATCTATGTGGGTAGGCCCCACGAAAACCTGAGGGCCATAGCCTTCCTGGCCAACATCCCCATGAGCTACTTCCTGGTGAGGGCCTCTAACCCCATTTCCTCCATCAAGGAGATCAAGGAAAAAAAGATACCCATAAGGATATTGACCTCCAAGAGGGGCAGTTCCCCTTCGCTGGCTGCCGAGCGGATGCTCAAGGAGTACGGCATCACCTTTGAGGACATCAAGAAGTGGGGGGGCAGGGTCTCCTTTGTCTCCTATGCCGAGGCCTCCAACCTCATCAAGGACGGCCACGCCGACGCCTGGATAGGGCCCATGGTCTCGGCCATCGTGGAGTTGACCACCGTGGTGAAGATGAAGATGCTCCCCATCAAGCCCTCGGTCCTTGACAGGCTCAAGGAGAAGTACAACTACGTGAAGATCACCCTCCCGAAGGGCAAGTACTACTTCGTCAAGGAGGACACCCCCCACATGGCCGAATCCGTCATAGTGATCTGCCAGAAGAAGCTGCCCGAAGAGGTGATCTACAAGTTCACCAAGGTGCTCCTGGAGAACCCCGATCGCATCCGCAACATCCACAAGACCTACAGCGTCTTCGACCCCCCCAACGCCTGGAGGAACGTCGGTGGACCCCTTCATCCCGGTGCTGAGAAGTACTACAGGGAGAAGGGCTACATGAAGTAGTTCGCCATGGCTGAGCGTGCCTCTTCCCCTCTGGAGAAACTGATATCGCTCGGGTTTGTGGCCTTCTCCTGCTATCACCTCTGGACCACGGCCTTCGGCATACCCATCTCCTATCTGCACCGTCCCCTCTACCTCACCTTTGCGCTGTCGCTCGGGTTTCTCATCTACGACTCCAAGGGGAAGAGGCACCAAGGCCGGCCCAGCTGGGCCGATATGCTTTTGGGATTGGCGGTCTTGGTCTGCTTCGGGACCGTGGCCTCCTTGTATGAGATGACGTCGCAGCGGCTCTCCATGGTGGACCCTCTGACCCCCTGGCAGTTGTTGGTGGGGGGGCTGAGTGTGCTGCTGGTGCTTGAGATCACCCGCAGGACCGTGGGGTGGGTCCTCTCGGCGGTGGTGGTCTTGGCCCTCCTTTATGCCTTCTTTGGTCCCTTTATGCCCCATGCCCTGGCCCACAGGGGCTTCAGCGTAAGGGACATGATCGACTACCTCAACTTCGGCCTCGACGGCATCTACTCCATCCCCACCGGGGTGGCCTCCACCTACATCGTGGTCTTCATCATCTTCGGCACCTTCCTGGAGATGTCAGGGGCCGGGGATGTGTTGATGGACCTCGGCCGGGCCCTGGCCGGTCGTTTCAGGGGTGGCCCGGCAAAGATAGGGGTTTTGGCCAGCGCCTTCTTCGGCAGCATTTCGGGTTCAGCGGCTGCCAACGTGTACGCCACCGGCACCTTCACCATCCCCCTGATGAAGCGCCTGGGGTACCGGCCCGCCTTCGCCGGGGCGGTGGAGGCGGCCTCAAGCACCGGGGGGCAGCTCATGCCGCCGGTCATGGGGGCCGCGGCCTTCCTCATGGCCGACATCCTGGGCATCCCCTATCTCAAGGTGTGCAAGGCCGCCCTGCTGCCCGCCATCCTCTACTTCCTGTCCATCCTGCTGATGGTGGACTTCGAGGCGGCGCGCACGGGCCTGAAGGGGATCGAGGCCGCCGACCAACCCTCTCTAAAGGAGGTGCTCAAGCGCAGCTTTCTGCTCCTGCCGATCGTGGTGCTGCTGGCGGTGATGCTCATGGGATATACGGCCTTCCGGGCGGCCCTGATAGCCACGGCCTCATCGGTTCTGGTCTCCATGTTCTCGCCTAAGCATCGCATGGGGCCCAGGAGGATCCTCAAGGCCCTGGTGGTTAGCGGTCAGCGCAACGTGCTCATCGCCTCGGCCTGTGCCGCCGCTGGGATCATCATCGGAGTGGTGACCCTCACGGGGATAGGCCTAAACATCAGCTCCATCATCCTCTCGGCCTCGGGGGGGATAACCCTTGTGGCCCTTGGCCTCATCATGGTGGCCTCCATCATCATGGGGATGGGCACACCCACCACCGTCGCTTACATAATCGTGGCCACCCTGGGGGTGCCCTCCTTGAGGCAGTTGGGCTTTGACGCCCTGTCCTCGCACTTCTTCGTCTTCTACTTCGGGGTTCTCTCCATGGTCACGCCGCCTGTGGCCGTGGCAGCCTATGCAGCGGCCGAGATCGCCAAGGAGGACATGATAAAGATCGGCTTTACGGCGGTGAAGCTCTGCTTCGTGGCCTTCCTCATCCCTTACGTCTTCATCTACGAGCCGGCCCTCCTCATGCGGGGCTCTTGGGGGAGGGTCCTCGTCGAGTTTTCCAGCGCAGTCATCGGCGTTGTGGCCCTGGCTGCTTCCTTCCAGGGGTGGTTGTTCGGTGCCCTGGGGGTCTTGCTCCGCCTCGGCCTCTTCCTCTCTGCCGCCCTGTTGATCCTGCCGGGGCTGAGCACCAACTTGATCGGGCTTTGTCTCTTCTTGGTCTTTTCGGCCGTGGCCTACCTCCGGAGACCACGGGAAGGGCTCAGGCCCGCTGACGAGGCCTTGGGGACAGAGACTACGGGGAGGTTGTCGTCATGACGAAGGGATTGATCCAGCCTGAGGGATCTTGGGTGGCCTTGATAACGCCCTTCGGACCCAAAGGGGAGGTGGATTTCGACGGGTTCAAGGCCTTAGTGGACTTCCAGGTGGCCAACGGCACCTCGCTTCTGCTGATCATGGGCTCAACGGGCGAGCCCATGGCCCTAACCCTCGAGGAGAGGAAGGCCATCATCAGGGAGATGGCGGCCTACTGCGAGGGGAAGATCCCGGTCTTCTTCGGGGTCACCCTGGGGTCCACCGAGTTGACCATAGAACTGGCCCGCTACGCCCAGGATCACGGGGCCGCAGGCGTAGTGGTGGTGCCCCCACCCTACATCAACCCGCCTCAGGAGGCCGTCTACGAGTACCTGAAGGCGGTCTGCCGCTCCGTGGAGATATCCGTGGCCCTTTACAACAACCCCTCCCGGGTGGTGGTCAACATCGATCCGGCCACCATAGTGAGGTTGGCCGATGAATGTCCCAACCTGGTTGCCGACAAGGAGGCCCAGCCGAACGTGGGACAGTTGGCCTACGTGATGGAGGGGACCAAGGGACGCCTGAGGTTGCTTTGCTGCGACTCCCCGGCCTACTCCCTCATCCTCCCCACCCTGGCCCTCGGGGGTCACGGCACCGCCAACGTCACGGGGAACGTGGTCCCCCGGGAGATGGCTGAGTTGTCCAAGCCCTGGCGGAGCTGGGAGGACGTGCAGAGGTGCCGCAAGCTCTACTTTGAACTGCTCCCCATCATGGAGGCCGCCTACTCTGCCATTAATCCTGTGGCCATCAAGGCCATGGTGAGGCTTATGGGCCTTCCTGCGGGCCACTGTAGACCCCCCCTGCCGGATGTGCCCCCTGATCTGTTGAGGGCCATGGAGGAGCTGATCGACAGGTTCGACCTCAAGGGGAGGTACGGACTGAGGTAAGGAGGCGCCATGGAGGTACAGAAGATAGGCCAATTTTCCCTCTATCACCTCCGCATGGAGGCAGGGGCCGATCTCTTTCAAGGGCTGCGCGATTTCCTACAGGCGGAGGGCCTGACCCACGCCTTCGTCCTCACGTGTATAGGGTCCTGCAGGAGGGTGGTCTTGGCATACCCGAAGACAGCCGAGATCCCCCCGGAGGTGGAGAGGATCAGCCTGGAGGGGCCCTTTGAGATCAACGGCATCTCGGGGGACGTGAAGAGGGTCGGTTCCGAGATAAGGGTCCATCTGCACGGCTCGGTGACCAAGGACGGCAGGGAGGTGATGGGGGGCGCCATAGGGGAAGGTACCGAGGTCTTCAAGATGGCGGAGCTTTTGATCGTCGGTGTGAAGTAATCCCTTCCGAGGGAGGGTCCTGTGCCGCTGTTCAAGCTTTACTGTCAGAGGTGCCGCAAGTACTTCAAGGCCTTTTTACCCTTGAGCGAGGCCAAGGAGGGGGCCCCTTGTCCCTCATGTGGGCAGAGGGCCTTCGATCCCTCCCTGGGGTTCGTTGAGGGGCAACCTCAGCCGGGGGCTGCGGGTGCCGGTGCGAGTTGCACCCTCCCCCAGCGCGACTGAAGGCTAAGCCGAGGAGGCGTTATGGGAACTATCCCCAAGAAGGCCGACCAGATCTTCGTGGCCTTGAGGGACCGAATCGTCTACCTGGAGTACCTCCCGGGTACCTTGCTGTCCGAAAAGGAGCTCTGCGAGGAGTTCAGGGTCAGTCGTACCCCCTTGCGTGAGGCCATACGGAGGCTTGAGGACATGGGCCTGGTCAAGTCGATCCCCCGTTTCGGCACCCACGTGACGGCCATAGACATAAACGAGATACGGTGCGCCTTCGAGGTGAAGAAGAAGCTGGAGGCCTTGGCCGGGGCCTTGGCGGCCAGGCGCATCTCCAAGGACAGGCTCGAGGAGCTGCGCAGGATCACGGAGGAGGTCGAGGCTTACCCCGAGGGGGCCGAGAACCGCAGGCTGATCGAGCTCGATGCCCGTTTCCACGAGGTCATCTATGAGGCCACTCAGAACTCGATCCTCAAGGAGTTTCTGGAAAACCTGCACAGCCGCTGTGCCAGGCTGTGGGCCTCGAACTTGAGCGTGGTCATCCCCCCTGAGGAGGTGGTCGCTCAGTTGCGCAAGATCTACAACGCCCTGAAGCAGGGGGATGAGGAGATGGCGGCCAAGGTCCTGGAGGATCACGTCAACTTCTTCATCGACAGGTTGAAGGAGAAGTTGCTCTAAGGGATGGACTACACGGTCAAGGACGTGCTGAAGGCGGAGGTGAGACCTGCCCTCGGCTGTACGGAGCCGGTGGCCGTAGCCCTGGGTGCTGCCGCCGCGGCCTCGCTGCTTGCAGGGGGTCGGATCGACTCCATCGAGGTATGGGTCGATCCCAACACCTTCAAGAACGGCCTGGCGGTCTCCATCCCGGGGACCAGGGGGCTCTCGGGCCTCGACCTGGCCGCGGCCCTCGGGGCCGTAGGTGGCGATCCCAGCCTTGGGCTAGAGGTCCTCAGGCCTGTGGATGAAGAAGCACTGGAGAGGGCGAAGGAGTTGCTCGGGCGGGGCGCGGTCAAGATCCACCTCTTCTCCGAGCCTGGGCTTCACGTCAAGACCGTGCTGAGGGCTGAGGGCCATCGGGCCACGTCGGTGGTCAAGGGGCTCCACGACCGGATAGTCCGCCTCGCCCTTGACGACAGGGAGGTCAAGGAGAGCCCCCTCCTGTCAGAGCTGGAGGAAGGGGAGGGGGAACCTCTGGGCTCCCTCGAGGGGTGGCTCAAGGGGCTCTCTCTGGAGGAGTTGGTGGGCTTGACGGGGGATCTCGATGGAGAGGACCTGGAGTTCCTCGAACTAGGCGTGATCTACAATCTCCGTCTGGCCGAATACGGGCTCAGGCACGGGCCGGGCCTCGGGGTGGGCAAGGCCCTGGAGATGTTGGTCCGCGAGAGGCTCATCAAGAGGGACATGGTCCTCCAGGCCAAGATCATCACCTCGGCCGCAGCCGATGCCCGGATGGCGGGGGTCAAGTTGCCCGCCATGGCCTCGGCCGGAAGCGGCAACCACGGCCTCACGGCGGTGCTGCCCATATGGGCGGTCAAGGACTTCGTCCAGTGCGACCACAGGAAGGTGCTCGAGGCCATCTGCCTGAGCCACCTCGTGACGGCCTACGTCAAGGCCCACATAGGTAGGCTCTCGGCGGTGTGTGGCTGTTCGGTGGCCGCGGGCTCGGGGGCGGCCGCGGGGGTGACCTATCTCATGGGGGGTGACCTACGACAGATAGCAGGGGCCATAAACAACCTGATCGAGGACCTCGCCGGGGTGATCTGCGACGGCGCGAAGGAGGCATGTGCCCTTAAGGTGGGAACAGCCGCTGGTACGGCCGTGCAGGCGGCCCTGCTGGCCTTGAAGGGCGTCAGCGTCAGCCCGAGGGACGGACTCGTCGGAGAAAGGGTGGAGCAGACGGTGAAAAACCTCGGCCTCTTGAGCCGAGAGGGCATGACGGAAGCCGATCGCACCGTCCTCAGGATCGTGATGGCCAAACAGCCCGTCGTGGGCTGAGGCTTCGTTGACACCCCTCCCTTCGGGTGCTATTTTCCCCCACCGATGAAGGAGCTCTTGGACTTCAGACGCCACAGGCTGGACAACGGCCTCCGGGTGTTGGTCCTCGAGGACCACACCTTGCCCATCCTCTCCTTCCAGCTCCACTTCGCCGCCGGGTCCCGGCATGAGCGGCCGGGCATCACGGGCATCTCCCACCTCTTTGAGCACATGATGTTTCGGGGCACCAAGCGCTTGGGGCCCGAGGAGTTCTCCAAGATCATCCAGGCCCGAGGCGGCGTGGTCAACGCCTTCACCACCCAGGACCACACCACCTACTTCGAGAACGTCCCGGCCGAGGAGCTCGAGCTAGTGGTGGAGCTGGAGGCCCATAGGCTCAAGGAGCTCCAGATAACCGCTGAGAGCTTGGCCACCGAGCGGGAGGTGGTCCGAAGTGAGCGGAAGATGCGGATCGCCACGAGCCCCTTTGGCGCCGTGATCGAGGAACTCTTCGCCCTGGCCTACCTGAGGCATCCCTATCGCTGGCCCATCATCGGCTGGGACCACGACATCAGACGCCTGACCTTGGGGGAATGCCTCGATTACTTCCGCCTCCGCTATGCCCCGAACAACGCCGTGATCGTGGTGGCGGGGGATGTGGACCCTTCCAGGGTCCTCGACCTCATCCAGAGGCATTACGGTGACCTCCCCCCTCAGGCGCTTCCTGAGGAGGCCGTAGAGCCCGATCCGCCCCAGCGGGGGGAGCGGCGGGCGGTCTTCAAGAAGGTGGCCCAACTTGAGGCCTTCTTCGCCGCCTTCCACGTCCCAGGCCTTGAGGACCCCGACGTCTTCCCCCTCCTCGCCTTGGCCCACATCCTGTCCTCGGGCAGGTCCTCTCGCCTCTGGCGGAGGTTCGTCAAGACGGGAAGGGCCGCCGAGGCGAGCGTGATGCTCGACCCTCCCCCCTTCTGGCCCAAGGACCCGGCCTTGATGGTCCTCTACGCCGTGGTGGCCCCGGGGGGGTCGATAGGGGAGCTGGAGGAAGGGATGTGGGAGGAGGTCGAAGCCTTGAAGGAGGGAAGGTTCGAAGAGGAGGAGGTCTCCAAGGCCAAGAAGGGGCTCCGTTCCTCCTTCCTCATGAGGCTTCAGACCCTCTTCTTCAGGGGTTTGCTGGGGGGGATCTACGAGATCAAGGCCGGCGGCTTCGAAAAGGCCCATGATGTCCTCGAGGGCTACGAAGGGATCACCCCCGGGAGGGTCCAGGAGGTCGCGAGGCGGTACCTCCACGAGGACAACCGCACGGTGGTGACCCTGAGGCCCGTCAGCCCCGAGGAGAACGAGCGGTTGGGGTTGCTCGAATGAGCCTGCCCTTCAAGCCACAAGACCTGGTTCAGGCGGAGCTGCCCTCCGGGGTCAAGGTCCTCGCCCTGAGTTACCGCAAGCTCCCCCTCCTCTACGTGGTCTTGATGTTGAGGAGGGGGGCGGAGGGCGACCCCGAGGGAGAGGAGGGCCTTGCGGACCTTACGGCCGAGGCCCTCACCTTCGGCACCAGGGAGAAGGGGCCGGAGGAGCTCGTGCTGGCGGTGGAGCGCCTCGGGGCCTCCTTTTCCGCATCCTCGGGATGGGATGGCTCCTTCTTGCAACTGTCGGGGCTCTCAGAGGACCTCGAGGAATTGGTGGAGTTGGCCCGAGAGATCTACCTCGAGCCCAGCTTTCCCCCCGAAGAGGTGCAGAGGGCCGTTGAACGCAGAGTGGCCAGGTTGGTCAAGTCGAGGGACGAGGCCGAGAGGGTGGCCGACGAGCTGATCTGGAAGGAGGCCATGGAGGGGACCCCCTATGCCCACCCCACCTACGGGACCTTGTCCTCGGTGAAGG
>QMLK01000002.1 GCA_003646705.1 Deltaproteobacteria bacterium
ATGAGGACTTCAGCGCAGGGCTCTTCCGCCGATATGCGGGAGAGGCCATAAGCGAGATCGTCGGCAGGGGCAAGGTGCCCATAGTGGCGGGAGGGACGGGGCTCTACATCAAGGCCCTCACCGAAGGGCTTGTGGAGGGGGTGGAGGGGAACACAGAGGTGAGGAGACGGCTGAAGGAGGAGGCGGAGCGCGTAGGGCCCAGAGGCCTGTGGGAGAGGTTACGTGAGGTGGACCCCCAGAGCGCCGCAAGGGTGCACCCCCACGACCTCTACAGGATCTTACGAGCCCTGGAGATCTACCACTGTACCGGCACCCCCGCCTCCGCCCTAAGGGGACGCCACCGCTTCTCCGAACGGCCCTATGAGACGTTGAAGATAGGCCTTTGGAGGCCCCGAGAGACGCTCTACCGCAGGATTGATCAAAGGGTGGAGGAGATGATAAAAGGGGGGTTGAGGGACGAGGTAAAGGGGCTCTTGGAGCGGGGTTACAGCCCCGAGCTCAAAAGTATGCGCTCCATCGGCTACAGACAGATGGTGGAACACCTCCAGGGGGTCTACCCCTTGGAGGAGGCATCGAGGAGGATGAAGCGCGACACCCGTCGTTTCGCCAAGCGGCAGATGACTTGGTTCAAGAGGGACCCGGAGATCCACTGGCTTAGCTATCCGGAGGAAAGGGATCGGATCATGGAGCTCGTGGCCGATTTCTTGACCCGAGCACCCACCGAACAGGAGGGGGCGGATGGAGGAAAAACAGAGGAAACCCATTAAACTGCAGGAAGCCTTCCTCAACAGGATGAGGAAGGAACGGAGGTGGGTGGCCGTGGGGCTGCTCTCGGGGGAGAGGCTCTTCGGCAACATCGCCGCCTTCGACAACTACTGTATCCACTTGAGGGGATACGGTGACGAAGAGCACCTGATCTACAAGCACGCCATAACCTCCATAACCCCTAGCCCCGAAGAAGGAGGCTGAATGGCCGAGCTGAAGCGGGTGATCGAGGCACTGCTCTTCGTCCACGCCCGCCCCTTGGGCTTGAAGGAGATGGTGGAGCTGCTACCGGAGTGGAAGAGGGCGGAGATAGAGGAGGCGGCAGAGGAACTCATCAGGGAGTACGAGGAGAGGGGCTCCTCCTTTAGGGTGGAGAGGGTGGCAGAGGGTTATCAGTTCCGCACGAGGGTGGAGTACGCCCCCTGGATCAGGAGGCTGAAGAAGGTCCGTCCCATAAGGCTCTCGAGGGCGGCGCTTGAGGCCTTGGCCATAGTGGCCTACCGGCAGCCGGTCAGCAGGGCCGAGATCGAGGAGATAAGGGGGGTCGACTCCGGCTGGGTGATCGGTTCCCTCATGGATAAGGGCCTGATAAGGCCGGTGGGCAGAAAGAGCACCCCTGGGAGACCCCTCCTTTACGGCACCACCAAGAAGTTCCTCGAGGTCTTCGGGCTCAAGGATCTCAAAGACCTCCCCACCTTGAAGGAGGTGGAGTCCCTCCAGGAGGGGTGATGGCCCTCCAAAGGCTCCAGAAGATCTTCGCAGAGCGAGGGGTAGCCTCCAGGCGCAAGGTAGAGGACCTGATACGCGAAGGGAGGATAACGGTCAACGGCCAAGTGGCCCAGCTCGGCGCCAAGGCCGACCCCGAGAGGGACGACATCCGCCTCGACGGCCGTCCCCTACCCCCTCCGCCGCCCAAGCGCTACTTGCTGCTGTACAAACCCAGGGGGGTCATCACCTCCCTTCACGACCCCCGGGGGAGGCCCACCGTGAGGGATCTGCTCCGAGGGGTCAAGGAACGCGTCTTCCCCGTGGGGAGGCTCGACTGGGACTCCGAGGGGCTGCTGCTGCTCACCAACGACGGAGAGCTGGCGGCCAAGATGACCCACCCCCGCTATCAGGTCCCGAGGCGGTATCTGGTCAAGGTGAAGGGGACCTTGAGGGAAGGGGAGCTACAACGACTGAGGCAGGGGGGCATACCCCTGGAGGATGGCCCAAGCCCCCCCATGGAGGTCCGCAAACTGAAGGAATTGAAGGAGGGGTGCTGGTTGGGGGTGACCTTGCGAGAGGGGCGGAACAGGGTCCTCAGGAGGACCTTGGCGGCCCTGGGGCACCCGGTGAGGAGGCTGAGGAGGGTGGCCTTCGGCCCCTTGAGGCTCGGCGGCCTGAGGCCGGGGCAGTACCGCCCCCTGACCCCCAGGGAGGTAAAGGAGCTGAAGAGGTGGATCAGGGCCCTAAGTTAGAGCTCAAGCGCGACCTCATGCACTCCTTGGGGTTGGCCATCCCCATAGGCTACAGCCTCCTGCCGAAGGAGACCGTGTTGCTCTGCCTCATCCCGGTCTTTTTCCTTTACGTGGGCAGCGACCTGCTCAGGCTCTTCCACAAGGGGTTCAGGCGGTTCTTCTACCGCTTCATAGGGGCCAAGTTGCTCAAGGACCGAGAGGAGAGGAACCTCATCGGCTCCTCCTATTTTCTGATCGGTTCGGTCCTCACCATATTGCTCTTTGACCGTGGGGCGGCCCTTCCGGCCCTCTTCATAGCGGTACTGGCAGACATCGCCGCATCGGGGGCGGGTTCCCTCTGGGGAAGACATAGGCTCTTCGGCTCCAAGAGCCTGGAGGGCAGCGCGGCCTTCCTCCTCACGTCTTTGGCCATCCTCCAGCTCGCCTACTCGGGCCCTTGGACCTACAAGGCCTCAGGGGCCCTCGTAGCCACCTTGGCGGAGGCCCTCCCCCTCAGGCTCGATGACAACCTCGTCGTACCCTTGGTGGCTGCAGCGGTCCTCCAGATGGGCCTTTGAGGTCAGAGGCCGTATTTGGCCAATTTGTAGCGGATGGCCCTGAAGTTCATCCCCAAGAGCTCTGCAGCCCTCTTCTTCACCCCCCCCGCCTTCTCCAGGGCCTTCCTCAGGTAGGCCTTCTCCATCTCCTCGATGATCCGCTCCAGGTCCACCCCCTCTTCGGGTATCTCCACCTCCACAGAGGGGCGGTAGGGCGAGAGGGGGGCCTCAGCCAGGTAGGAACGGATGTAGCGTTCGGTGATGAGGGGGCCCGGTTCCAGGGTTATGCAGCGCTCGAGGATATTCTCCAGCTCCCTCACGTTGCCAGGGTAGTCGTACTGCAGTAGGAGTTCCATGGCCTCCGGGGTAAAACCGTCCATCTTCTTCCCCAGCTCCCTGCTGTACTTGGCCAGGAAGTGCTGGGCCAACAAGGGGATGTCCTCCTTGCGCTCCCTCAATGGGGGAAGTTTGATCTGGATCACGTTCAAACGGTAATAGAGGTCCTCCCGGAACTCCTTCTTCTTCACCTTCTCCTCGAGGTTTTGGTTGGTGGCGGCTATTATCCTGAGGTCCACCTTTATATCGGAGGTACCTCCGAGCCGCTTGAACTCCCTCTCCTGGATCACCCGCAGGAGCTTGGCTTGAAGCAGCGGCGGCAAGTCCCCCACCTCGTCGAAGAAGAGGGTCCCCCCGTCTGCCACCTCCAGCATGCCCTTCTTGGTGGTGGCGGCTCCGGTGAAGGCCCCTTTCACGTAGCCGAAGAGCTCGCTCTCGAGGAGGGTCTCCGGGATGGCTGCGCAGTTCAAGGCGACAAAGGGCCTGCCCTTCCGAGGGCTGTTGTAATGGATGGCCTTGGCCACCAGCTCCTTTCCCGTGCCGCTCTCCCCCACTATCAGCACGTTCACCTTGGTCTGGGAGACCTTCTCGATGAGGTCGAAGACCTGTTGCATCCGAGGGCTCTTGCCGATGATGTTCCAAAAGCGATACCGCCCCTCCACCTCCTGGCGCAGCCTTATGTTCTCCTCCCAGAGGCGGTACCTCTCTAGGGCCTTCCTTATCACCAGTTTGACCTCGTCCACCCGAAAGGGCTTGGTGATGTAGTCATAGGCCCCCTGTTTCATAGCCTCCACCGCCCCCTCGGGAGAGCCGTAGGCGGTGATCATGATCACCAGGGTCTCAGGCTGCACCTCCTTGACCCTTCGCAGGACCTGAAAGCCGTCGATCTCGGGCATCCTCACGTCAGTCAACACCAGGTGGAAGGGTTCCTTCTCCACGAGCTCCAAGGCCTCCCGCGGATCGGTGGTGGTCCTCACCTGATACCCTTCCTTCTTCAACATGATCTCAAGGAAGTCACACATGCTCTTCTCATCGTCCACCACTAAGACCCTGGCTTCCATCCCTCCCTCCTATTCACCCTTCTGGACCTTAAGGGGAAGGGTCACGGTGAAGACGCTGCCCTCCCCCTTCCTGCTCCTGACCCCTATGGCTCCTCCGTGCTTCTCCACTATCTTGTGGACGATGGAGAGACCGAGACCCGTACCCCTCTCCTTGGTGGTGAAGAAGGGCTCGAAGATCCTCTCCACCTCATCCTGAGACATCCCCACCCCCGTGTCCTCCACCTTCAGGACGGCGCTCTCCCGATCCAGATCCCTGTAGAGCTCCACCCTGAGGCTCCCCCTGCCGTCCATGGCCTCTACGGCGTTGAGCAAAAGGTTCCAGAGCACCTGTTGTATCTGCTGAGGGTCACAAGGGACGGTGACGTCCTCCTCGATTTCCTCTACAAGCTCGATCCCGTGACGGTATTCAGGGGAATGGAAGAAGAGCTCCAAGGTGTCCTTGACCACCTTGCTCAGGTTGACCCGTTCCCGCCGAACCTTCGGGGGCTGGGCATAGAGCAGGAAGTCGGAGATCAATCGGTTCAGGCGGTTCGACTCGGTGATGATGATGTTCATGAGGCGCTCCGTATTGGGGTTGGTGAACCCCTCGTCCTTGAAGAGCTGAATGGCCCCGCTTATGGAGGCCATAGGGTTGCGGATCTCGTGGGCGAGGCCCGCGGCCAATTGCCCCACCGCGGCCAACTTCTCGGCCCTCTTCATCGACTCCTCCAGCTCCTTCCACTGGGTCAGGTCCTGGAAGATGAAGATCCTCCCCATGGTCCTACCCAGGTGGTCCTTCATGGTGGAGACCGAAAGGCCGAGGATGAGGTCCTCCCTGCCCCGCCGATAGGGGATCTCTATGCGTTCCTTGGCCCCCCCCTTGAACTTGGGGAAGAGTTGGTTTATAGGCCTGCCGAAGAGCCCCTCCTCCTTCACCCCCAAGATCCTCTCGGCGGCCCTGTTGACGAAGGTTATCCTGTTGTTCCTGTCGGTGGTGATGAGACCGCTGGAGATGCTCTCCAGGACGTAGCGGCTGAAGGCCTCGAGCCGCCGGTAATCCTCACGGCTCCGCTGAAGCTCCCGCGAGCGGCTCCTGGACTCCTCCCACAGGAAACCGATGACGTAACCCGCCAGGAGGAAACTCAACAGGGCCAAGAGGTAACGATAGAGGAGGTAGAACCCTTTATAGGAGTGGGGCAGGGCCAGATACTCGGTGTTTAGCATTATCCCATAGGCGAGGCCGCAAAGCAGCGCCGTGATCACCCCGCCCCTCCTCTCCAACAATACCCCCCCCTCGATGATCACCAACATGTAGACGGGGAAGAAAGGGCTTCTGCCCCCACCGGTGATCCAGAGGAGCCCTGTGACCCCCACCACGTCGAGGGTCACCATGGCGTAGAGGATGAGGGGATGGGGCCACAAGGCAAAGAGGGTACCGAGGTAGAGGAGGGCCAAGAGGGCGTAGTAGATCCACCAGGGGCCCTCCCAGAAGGAGATCCCCTCCCACTGCAACATCAAGCCACCGGCGAGGAAGAGGGAGAGGAGGACGAGACGATAGAGGAAGAACCTGCGCAGCCCTTGGGGCATCGCTCCTCAGAAGGCTGCGGCCATCTTGAAGATGGGGAGGTACATGGAGACCACCAATCCCCCGATGACCACCCCGAGGAAGATGATGAGGAGGGGTTCGATCATGGAGCTGAGGTTGGCCACGGCCACGTCCACCTCCTCCTCGTAGAAGTCGGCCACCTTGGTGAGCATCATGTCCAAGGCCCCCGTGGTCTCCCCCACGGAGATCATCTGGGTGACCATAAGGGGGAAGACGCCACTTCTTGCCAGGGGTTGAGAGATGGTCTCTCCCTCTTTGATCTGAGCCCTCCCCTCCCGGATGGCCTCCTCGACCACCTTGTTGCCGGTGGTAGCCGCCACTATATCGAGGGCATCGAGGATCGGCACGCCGCTCGTGATGAGGGTGGCCAAGGTACGAGCGAAGCGCGCTATGGATATCTTGCGGATCAGGATGCCGAAGATCGGGAGCTTCAAAAGGACGGCATCGATCTGCCGTTTCCCCTTCTCGGTCCGGTAGTACCTCCTGAGGAGGACGGCGGCCACGATCAGGGCCAGAAGGAGATAGGGGACGTTCGCCTTGGTGAACTTGCTCACGTTTATGACGATCTGGGTGGGAAGGGGCAGGGCCATACCCACCCCTGAGAAGAGCCTTTCGAAGACGGGGATGACGAAGACCAAAAGCACAATGGTGACGAGGATGGCAACGGTCACGATGAGGGAAGGGTAGACCAAGGCCGACCGGACCTTTCGCTTCAGGTTCTCCATCTTCTCTATGTGGGTGGCCAACCGGTTCAAGATCACATCGAGGTTGCCCGACTCCTCCCCTGCCACCACCAGGTTGACGTACAGCCGGTCGAAGGCCTTGGGGTGCCTCCTCAAGGCATCGGCGAAGGTGGACCCCCTCTCCACGTCCTCCCTCACCTTGTCGATGACCGTCCTGAAGACCTCGTTCTGCTCCTGCTTGGCCAGGATGTCGAGGGCCTGTACCAGGGGCAGCCCCGCGTCTATCATGGTGGCGAGCTGCCGGGTGAAGACGGCCACATCGCGCCGCCTCACCTTCTTCTTGAAGAAGGGGAGGGTGATGGTTATCTCCCTCCCCTTGGGGACCACGCGGGTGGGGATGATCCCCCGCCCCCTCAAGGCGGTCCGGACCGCCAACTCAGAGGCCCCCTCCATCTCCCCCCTTTGGGGGATGCCCGTTACGGTCCTCCCCTCCCAGAGGAACTTGGGCATCTCTTACCTCCGCGCAGCCCTCCTCTCCTCTGCAGAGCGCCCCGCCACCATCTGCCTGAATTCCTCAAGGTTTGGGGAGCGCTCCATGGCGTCCTTCAGCGTTATCAGGCCCCGCTGGTAGAGGGAAAGGAGGGATTGGTTCATGGTCTGCATGCCGGACTCCAACTGCCCCATCTGCATCTGGCCGTAGACCTGATGGATCTTGTTCTCCCTTATCAGGTTCCTTATGGCCGGGTTGGGCACCATTATCTCAAGGGCCAAGACCAAGCCCCTGCCGTCAGCCCTGGGCAGGAGCTGTTGGGTCAGGACCCCCTCCAGGACGAAGCTCAGCATGGTCCTTATCTGCTGCTGTTGATGAGGGGGAAAGACGTCGATGATCCTGTTGATGGTCTCCACGCAGCTGTTGGTGTGCAGCGTCGCCAGGGTCAGATGGCCCGTCTCCGCGATGGTGAGGGCGGCCTCTATCGTCTCCAGATCCCTCATCTCCCCTATGAGGACCACATCGGGGTCCTGCCTGAGGATGTGCTTAAGGGCGTCCTTGAAGCTGAAGGTGTCAGAGTACACTTCCCGCTGGTTGACGATGCAGTTCTTGTGCTGGTGGAGGTACTCTATGGGGTCCTCGATGGTGATGATATGGCCGTAGCGCTCTTCGTTGATCCTGTCGATCATAGCCGCCAAGGTGGTCGATTTACCCGCCCCGGTGGGACCCGTCACCAGGATCAACCCCTTGGGCCTCCTCACCAGCTCCTCCACGATGGGCGGCAGACCCAACTCGTGGAAGTCCCTGATCCTGTAAGGGATGGCCCTGAAGGCCCCGGCCACGCTGCCCCGCTGCACGAAGAGGTTGGCCCTGAAGCGGCTCAGACCTTTGATGCCGAAGGAGAAGTCCAGTTCGTGGTCCTCCTCGAACCTCTTCTTCTGGACATCGGTCAGCACACTGTAGCAGAGCCTGCGGGTATCCGCCGGTGTGAGAGGCGGAAGATCCAGCGGCAACAGCCTACCGTTGACCCTTATCTGGGGCGGGGTCCCGGTGGTGAGGTGCAGGTCCGTCGCCCCGTGCTCTATCATGATCCTCAAGAGGTCCTCAAGCTCTACCATAATCCCTCTCCCCCTTTCGTTATTCGGCTGTGACCCTGAGCACCTCTTCGATGGTGGTGATGCCCTTCTTTACCTTGATGATGCCGCTCTGCCTGAGGGACCGCATCCCGTGCTCTATGGCCACACGACGGATTTCCGTGGCAGGGGCCCTGCGCAGCACCATCTCCTTTATCTCGTCATCGACCGTCATCACCTCGAACAAGGCGATCCTGCCACGGTAACCGATGTTGTTGCAACGAGGACATCCCTTGCCCCGCCAAGCCCTGAAGCCGTTGTAGACCTCCTCTTCGGGGACCCCGAGCTCCAGCAGGGCCTCAGGGGGCACCTCCATGGCCTCCTTACAGTCGGGGCAGATGGTCCTCACGAGCCTTTGGGCCACCACCATGATCACCGAGGAGGAAACCAGGAAGGGCTCGACCCCCATGTCGAGCAACCTCGTCATGGTGCTCGGGGCATCGTTGGTGTGGAGGGTCGATAGCACCAAGTGGCCCGTAAGGGCTGCCCTTACCGCGATCTCGGCCGTCTCCAGATCCCTGATCTCGCCCACCATGATGATGTCAGGGTCCTGCCTGAGGAAGGTCCTGAGGCAGGAGGCAAAAGTGAGGCCTATGGCGTCGTGGATCTGGACCTGATTTACCCCGGGGAGGCTGAACTCTATGGGGTCCTCGGCCGTGCAAATGTTGACCGAGGTCTTGTTCAACTCGGACAGCACCGAATAGAGGGTCGTGGTCTTGCCGGAACCCGTGGGACCGGTCACCAAGATCATCCCAAAGGGCTTGTGGATGGCCCTGTCGAAACGCTCCAGGTCCTCCGGCTCGAAGCCGAGCTTGGTGAGATCGAGCTGCAACTTCGCCTTGTCCAAGAGCCTCAGGACCACCTTCTCACCGTACTGGCTGGGCATCACGGAGACGCGAAAGTCTATCTCGCGGTTGCCCATCCGGATGAGGAATCGGCCGTCCTGGGGGAGGCGTCGCTCGGCTATGTCGAGCTGCGACATGATCTTGATCCTGGAGACGATGGCGTTCTTCATCTTCAGGGGCGGCTTCATCACCTCATAGAGCACCCCATCGATCCTGTACCTCACCCGGAAGTACTTCTCATAGGGCTCAAGGTGGATGTCGCTGACCCCCTTTATGATGGCGTCGGCCAAGATGGCGTTGACCAAGCGCACCACCGGGGCCTCTTCGGCGGTCTTCTCCACCTCTGACAGATCGAAGGTCTCCTCCTGCCGCACCACCTCCACCGCCTCTTCCTCGCCCCCCTTTATGGTCTCGGCCAAGGCGGCGGTGGGGTCGAAGAAGCGATCGATGGCCCTGCGGATCTCGGACTCCGGAGCCACCAGGGCCTCTATGTGGTAACCCGTGTGGAACTTCAGGTCGTCGATCACGGAGACGTCAAAGGGATCGGCCATGGCCACATAGAGCGTGGAACCGGCCCTCCTCACCGGCACCACGAGGTACTTCCGCATGAACTCGGGGCCGATCAGTTCGGCCAACTTAGGATCTATCTCCAGGTTGGAGACGTTTATGGAAGGGACCCCGTACCTGGTGTGGAGGAACTTCAACAGGTCCTCCTCCTTCAGGTACCCGAGGTCGATCAGGATGGAACTCAGACTCCCCCCGCGGACCCGCTGTTCAGCAAGGGCCCTCTCCAACTGCTCCTCAGTGATGAGGTTGGCCTTGAGCAGCAAATGCCCCAGGCGGGCTGAAGGCTGTCTATCCGCCATGGTCCTCGTCTTACATATCGGCGCCCTTCGACCTTCCCTTTAAACGGAGCTCAAGGACGCAAGACCATTATTCCCCTTCAAGGGGTCAATGTCAAGGTAAACTTGACACTGCTGATTGTCAACTTCGGTAACCATGCCCCAGGACCGCAATCCTGCGCTCAAGGAGTCCTGAGGATTGACCCAAATCCCTCAGTTTGTTAATAAAGTTCACGCCGGAGGTCACGAAGATCTCCAAGTAAAGCGTATTGAGGAAGGGCCACGAAGGCCCGAAGGGAAGAGAAGCCCGGGTCTTGTGGCCCTCTTCTTTAGAAACAAAGCACAACGACGTCCATCGATAAAGCCCAAGGAGGTGAGAGATGATAGACGACTTGATCAGGAGGGGAGACCTCAAAGGCCTTTTGGCTGCGGCCAAGGAGTTTCACGGTCACATCTGTCCCTATGTGGCCATCGGGATAAGGGCATCGCTTATAGGCATGGAAAGGCTGGGCGTCAGCAGGCTGAACTTCGAGGAAAGCATCGAGGAAAGGATCATGGCCATAGTGGAGTGCAACAATTGCTTTCTGGACGGTGTACAGATCGCCACGGGTTGTACTGTGGGCAACAACAGCATGGTCTACCTCGATCTGGGGAAAAACGCCCTCACCCTCGTCAAGCGGAAGGACTGGGAGGGGGTCAGGATCTACGTCGATAGCGACGCCATCAGAGACCGTTACTTCCCGGAGGAGGCCTTGGCCCTCTTCGACAAAGTGGTGGTGCGAAGGGAGGGCACCCCTGAAGAGGTGAGCACGTTGAACGAGAAGTGGGAGCAAATCGGCTATACGATGCTCGAACTCCCGGAGGATGAGTTCCAGGTGCAAAGTGTCAAGGTCGCCCCCCTTGAACCGGCGCCCATCTTCAGGAGCGTTCGCTGCTCTTCATGTGGTGAACTGACCATGGAGATAAGGGTGGTGCATGTAGAGGGAAGGCCCTATTGTCTCCGATGCGCTAAGCGGAGCTTTCACGCAGTGATCGGCAGAGGGATTGAGGAGATGCAATAGGCATCCTTTCGGGGCCTCATCGCTGCCTCAGCGACGGGGCACACGGCCCTTTCGGCGTCTAAAGCTCAAGGCCTCCTGCGGGGGTTGTGCTTGAAGCCCCCTGCCTTATGTGTTATTTTTCCTTTACTTTTCAGGAGGGGTAGGGATGGACTACAAGGAGACCTTGAACCTCCCGCGGACCGCCTTTCCCATGAAGGCCAACCTCGTCAGGAGGGAACCGGAGATCATCCAGCGTTGGGAGGAAGAGGATCTTTACGGAAAGGTCCGCGAAAGGGCCAAGGGAAGGGAGAAGTACATCCTGCACGACGGCCCCCCTTACGCCAACGGTCACATCCACATGGGCACGGCCTTGAACAAGATCCTCAAGGACTTCATAGTGAAGTCCAAGTTTATGGCGGGCCAGGACAGTACCTACGTGCCCGGCTGGGACTGCCATGGGTTGCCCATCGAGCACGAGGTGGAGAAGACCCTCGGGGAGGAAAAAGGACGGCTGACCAAGGCCGAGATCAGGCGCCTCTGTCGGGACTACGCTTCGCGCTTCGTCCAGATCCAGCGCGAGGAGTTCAAGCGTCTCGGGGTCTTGGGGACGTGGAGCTCCCCCTATCTCACCATGGACCCCAAGTATCAAGCCACCATCGTCAGGGAGTTCGGCCGTTTCGTAGATGGGGGTTACCTCTATCGCGGGAAGAAACCCGTCTATTGGTGCCCGACCTGCAGGACAGCCTTGGCCGAGGCCGAGGTGGAGTACGGTCCCCACCGCACCCCCTCCATCTACGTGAAGTTCCCCATGGTATCGGACCTCTCGACGAGGTTTCCGGCCCTAAAGGGCAAGGAGGTCTCAGTCCTCATCTGGACCACCACCCCGTGGACGCTACCGGCCAACCTAGCCATAGCCTTCCACCCCGATCATGACTACGCCGCTGTGGAGAGCGACGGCGAGGTCTTCATCTTGGCCCACCGGCTGGTGGCCCCCGTCATGGAGATCCTGGGCCTCAAGGACTATAGGGTCCTGGCCACCTTCCTCGGACGAGACCTGGAGGGGTTGAAGTGCCATCACCCCTTCCTCGAGCGGGAATCCGTCCTCATCCTGGCCGAGTACGTGACCTTGGACACGGGAACCGGCTGCGTCCACATCGCCCCAGGCCATGGAGAGGAGGATTACGAGAGCGGGCTGAAGTACGGCCTCGACATCTATGCGCCTGTGGACGACCAAGGGCGCTTCACCTCCGAGGTGGAGTTCTTCGCAGGACAATTCGTCTTTGAGGCCAATCCGGCCATAAACGCCAAGCTCCGGGAGGTGGGAGCGCTGCTGCACGAGGAGGAGGTGGAACACTCCTACCCCCACTGCTGGCGCTGCAAGAACCCGGTGATCTTCCGTTCGACCAAGCAGTGGTTCATCTCCATAGACCACAGGGACCTGAGGAGCAGGCTCCTGGACTGGATCGGCAAGGTCCAGTGGATCCCCCAATGGGGCAAGGACAGGATCTACAACATGGTGGCCGCCCGACCCGACTGGTGCATCTCGAGGCAGCGGGCCTGGGGGGTCCCCATCGTGGTCTTCTACTGCACCAACTGTGGGGAGCCGCTGCTGGACCGCAAGGTGGTGGAACACGTGGCAGAGCTCTTCGAGCGACAGGGGGCCGACATATGGTTCGAGAGACCCCCCGAGGAGCTCCTGCCCCCGGGCACCAAGTGCCCCAACTGCGGGGCTGAGACCTTCAGGAAGGAGGAAGACATCCTGGACGTGTGGTTCGACTCCGGGGTGAGCTGGGCCGCAGTGCTTGAACAGAGGATGGAGCTCCAGTTCCCCGCGGACCTCTACCTCGAGGGCACCGATCAACACCGGGGCTGGTTCCACTCCTCCCTCATAACCTCGGTGGCCAACCGCGGCGCTCCCCCTTACAGGGCCGTCTTGACCCATGGCTTTGTGGTGGACGGCCAGGGGCGGAAGATGTCCAAGTCCGCCGGCAACGTCATATCCCCCTTTGAGATCACCGAACGCTACGGAGCGGAGCTGCTGAGGCTCTGGGCCGCTGCGGAGGACTACCGAGACGACATCCGCATCTCAGGGGAGATCCTCGATAGACTGGTGGAGGCATATCGAAGGATCCGCAACACGTGGCGCTTCATGCTGGGGAACCTCTACGACTTCGACCCCAGGGAGGGGCTTCCCTATAGGGAACTCCAGGAGATCGACCGTTGGATCTTGCACAGGTTCATGGTCTTGGTGAAGAGGGTCCGTGAGGCCTACGAGGCCTTCACCTTTCACACCATTTATCACTCCGTGCACAACTTCTGCGTGGTGGACCTGAGTGCCCTCTACCTCGACATCCTCAAGGAACGCCTCTACGTCTCCCCCCCGACCTCCCCCAAGAGGCGCTCCAGCCAGACGGCGCTGTACCTGATCCTCAAGGGGATGGTACGCCTCATGGCCCCCATCCTCTCCTTTACCGCGGAGGAGGCCTGGTCCCACCTCCCGAAGGAGGAGGGGGATCCAGAGAGCGTCCACTTAGCCTCCTTCCCCGAGGTGGAGGAGGCCTTGATGGACGGAGGGCTGGAGGAACGCTGGAGCCGACTCCTCGAGGTACGAGAGCAGGTGACCAAGGCCCTTGAGGGGGCTCGCCAGAGGAAGGAGATAGGCCATTCCCTGGATGCCCGAGTCTCGATAAGGGCCCCCGGGGAACTGATCGCCTTCCTCAGGACCTTCGGCGAGGAGCTGAGGGAGATCTTCATCGTCTCCCAGGTGGAACTGCAGGAGGTCCCCCAAGGTGTCCTCCAGGTCCATGTGGCCAAGGCCAAGGGCAAGAAGTGCGCCCGCTGCTGGGTCTACCACGAGGAGGTAGGTCGCTCTGAGGAACACCCTGAGATCTGCCCCAGGTGCCTGGAGGTGATCTCCGGCTTCTCATGAGGAGATATCCCCCTTTCCTGCTGATCCTTGCGGTATTGTTGCCCCTCGACCAGCTGACGAAGCGATGGGTCATGGCGAAGCTCGCCCTGCATCAGTCCATACCGGTCCTCGGCGACCTCTTCAGGATCACCTACGTGCTGAACAGGGGCGGGATCTTCGGGATCGGTTCAAGGGGTGACCACCCCCTCCTCTTCATAGTCGTGGCCTTTGTCGCCCTCCTCTTCATGCTCCTTTACCTGCCGAGGGTCCGAGAGACGAGGACCCTCATCGGCCTCTCCTTGGTCTTCTCCGGGGCCGTCGGCAACCTGATAGACCGCCTTCGCCTCGGCGCAGTGGTCGACTTCCTCGACTTCGGCTACCGGAGCTGGCGATGGCCCGCCTTCAACCTGGCCGATGCCGCCATCACGGTGGGGGTGGGTCTGCTGCTCTGGGGAGCCCTCAGGAGTAGGTGATGTTCCCGGTGCTGCTCTCCTTCAAGGGCTTTCACCTCTACACCTACGGGGTGATGGTGGCCCTCGGGGTGCTGGCGGGGATGCTCTTCGTGAGGCGGGAGGCCAGGAGGGAGGGCTTCGACCCGGAGAGGGTGACAGACCTCATCTTTTGGACCCTATTGGTGGGCCTGATCTGTTCGAGGTTGGTGTTCGTGCTGCTCCACTGGACCGAGTACCGGGCAGAACCCCTGAGGGCCTTGAAGTTCTGGGAGGGGGGTCTGGTCTTCTACGGGGGCATCGTACCGGGGATACTCCTGGGGATCGCCCTCATGAGGTGCTGGGGCTTCCCCCTCTGGCGGACCCTCGACCTCGCCGCCCCAGCCCTCGCCCTGGGCCACGCCATAGGACGGCTGGGGTGCTTCTCGGCGGGCTGTTGCTACGGCAAGCCCACTCGCCTGCCCTGGGGGGTGACCTTCGGCGACCCCCGCTCCTTGGCCCCCTTGGGGGTGAAGCTTCACCCCACCCAGCTCTACAGCTCCTTTGGGCTCTTCTGCCTCTTCTTCCTGCTCCTTTGGCTGCGCCGTCACAGGGCCTTCGGAGGCCAGGTCTTCTTCACCTACATGGCCCTCTACAGCGCCTTCCGCTTCGGCCTGGAGTTCTTGCGGGGCGACCCACGAACCACGCTCTTCTGGGGGCTTTCGCACAACCAGGGGGTCATGGCCCTCCTTTTTGGGCTCTCCCTTTTTATGTTATCCTACCTGAGGAGGCGTTGAGGATGAGAGAGATCCTGGTATACCCCCACCCCCTGCTGAGGAGGAGGGCTGAGGAGGTCAGGGAAATAGACGGAGGGGTGGCCCGACTGGCCGGGGAGATGGCCGAGGTCATGTACAAGGCCCCGGGGATAGGGCTCGCTGCCCCCCAGGTGGGGGAGCTCCGAAGGCTCATCGTCGCCGACATAGGCCATCCCGAGGGCAGGCCGGAGCTCATCGTCCTGGTCAACCCCGTGGTGGTGGAGTCAGAAGGGGCCTTGAGGATGGAGGAGGGCTGCCTCAGCCTCCCTGGGGTGAGGGCGGAGGTGGAACGGTCGGCCCGGGTGCTGGTCAAGGGTTACGACCTGAAGGAACGGCCGATGGAGATCGAGGCAGAGGGCCTCCTGGCGGTGGTCCTGCAGCACGAGATCGACCATCTGGAGGGAAGGCTCTTCATCGACCACCTGAGCCGCCTCAAGAGGGACATGATCGAGAGGAGGTTGAGGAAACGCCTGAGGGAAGGCGATTGATGGGGGTCATCTTCATGGGCAGTGCGGATTTCTCCCTCCCCATCCTCAAGGCCCTCTCCGAAGGGGAGGAGGTCCTGGCCGTTGTGACCCAGCCAGATAGACCCCGTGGCCGCGGCCAGAGGGTCGTCCCTACCCCGGTGAAGGAGTGGGCCGAGGGTAAGGGCATCCCGGTCCTCGAGCCCCAGGGGTTGAAGGGCCCCTTCCTAGAGGAGGTGAGGGGGATTGGACCTGAGGCCATCGTAGTGGCGGCCTACGGGAGGATATTGCCCTCGGAACTCCTTCGACTCCCTCCCCTTGGCTGCATAAACGTCCATCCATCCCTTTTGCCCAAATACCGAGGGGCGGCTCCGGTCAATTGGGCCATCATCCGAGGGGAGAGCGAGACCGGGGTAACCACCTTCCTGATGGACGAGGGGATGG
>QMLK01000003.1 GCA_003646705.1 Deltaproteobacteria bacterium
GTGATGCCTGGGGACAATGTTACTTTGGAGGTGGAGCTGATCACGCCTATAGCGTTGGAGCAGGGTTTGAGGTTTGCGATCAGGGAGGGGGGAAGGACGGTAGGAGCAGGTGTGGTCACGGAGATCCTGGATTGAGGGCCGCAGATGAGGGTCATCGTAACCTTGTCCTGTACAGAGTGTAAGAGGAGGAATTACACCACGACGAAGAACAAGAAGAACACACCCGATCGTTTGGAGTTGAGGAAGTATTGCCCCTTTTGTCGGCGGCATACCCTTCATCGAGAAGTCAGGTAGTGGGATAGGCCAGTAGCTCTAACGGTTAGAGCGCCGGACTCCAAATCCGGAGGTTGGGGGTTCGAATCCCTCCTGGCCTGCCATTTTTTTCATGCAGGTGAGGGTGAGGAGGGGGCCTTGAAGGAGAGACTGGGAAAGGTCTTTCAGTTCTTGAAGGAGGTGAGGGCGGAGTCCAGGCGTGTCACATGGGCATCCCGGAGGGAGATAATGGCCGCTACGGCGGTGGTCCTGATCGTGGTCTTCCTCTCGGCCCTTTATCTGGGGATAGTGGACCTGATCCTTTCGGCCTTGATAAGGGTGGTCTTGGGTTAACCATGGCCCAGAAGTGGTACATAGTCCATACCTACTCGGGTTATGAGGAGAAGGTGAAGGCGGCCCTGGAGGAGAGGATTAGGAAGTTTGAGGAGGAGAAGGTAAGGCAGGGCGAGAAGGACGCTAGGGGGAAGTATTTCTCCGCCGTGATCGTCCCTACCGAGAAGGTGCTGGAGGTGGTAAGGGGCAAGAAGAAGACCTCCACCAGGAGGATCTTCCCCGGATACATCCTGGTGAAGATGGAGCTCAACGACGAGACGTGGCATGTGGTGAGGAGCACGCCCCGCGTCACGGGCTTTGCCGGCAGCCGCACCAGTCCCACGCCGCTGCCGGATGCAGAGGCCGAGGAGCTCATCACCCAGATCATGGAAGGGGCTTACACCCCCAAACCCAAGGTCACCTTCAAGGAGGGAGATACGGTGAGGGTGATCGAGGGCCCCTTCGCCAACTTCGTCGGGACGGTTCAGGAGGTCCGTCCCGACAAGCGCAAGGTGAAGGTGCTGATCAGCATCTTCGGCAGGGCCACCCCCATTGAACTGGACTACATGCAGATAGAGCACGCTTAAGAGGTGATCCATGGCTAAGAAGAAGGAGGCCAAGGCGACTATAAAGTTGCGCATCCCCGGGGGTCAGGCGAGTCCATCCCCCCCTGTGGGGCCTGCCCTGGGACAGCACGGCCTGAACATCATGGACTTCTGCAAGGCCTTCAACGAGCGGACCAAGGGGATGGAGGGGACGATAGTGCCGGTGGTGATCACGGTGTACGCCGATCGGAGCTATGACTTCGTCATAAAGACGCCCCCCACCTCCTTCCTCCTGAAGCAGGCGGCCAAGATCGCCAAGGGGTCCCCCGAGCCCAACAGGATCAAGGTGGGGAAGGTCACGCGAAAGCAGATCGAGGAGATAGCCAAGATAAAGATGCCGGACCTCAACACCAGGAGCCTCGAGGCGGCCATGCGCATCATCGAAGGCACCGCTAAGAACATGGGTATAGAGGTGGTCGATTAGGAGGGGGAGATGGCCAGGCGTGGCAAGAAGTACATCGAGGCCAAGAAGAAGGTGGATCGCACGAGGCGTTACGACCTGAGGGAAGCCGTGCAGATGCTGCCCGAGCTCTCCTATGCCAACTTCGACGAGACGGTGGATCTGGCGGTCCGCCTCGGGGTGGACCCGAGGAAGCCGGATCAGATGGTCAGGGGCAGCGTCGTCCTGCCCCACGGCACCGGCAAGGAGGTGAAGGTCCTGGTCTTCGCCAAGGGGGAGAAGGAGAAGGAGGCGCGGGAGGCCGGGGCGGATTACGTGGGCGGTGAGGAGCTGGTGGAGAAGATCCAGAAGGAGGGTTGGCTTGACTTCGACCGCGCCGTGGCCACCCCCGACATGATGAAGGTGGTCTCCAGGCTTGGGAAGATCCTCGGGCCACGGGGGCTTATGCCTTCGGCCAAGGTCGGCACGGTCACCTTCGATGTGGCCAAGGCCGTCAAGGAGATAAAGGGCGGTAAGGTGGAATACAAGGTGGACAAGGCCGGAAACGTCCATATCCCCGTGGGCAAGGTCTCCTTCGGTCCTGAGAAGCTCTTGGAGAACATCATGACGGTCCTCGACAGCATCGTTCGGGCCAAGCCAGCGGCCAGCAAGGGTACCTATCTCAGGAGCATCGCCCTGTCCACCACCATGGGTCCGGGGATAAAGGTCGATCCGAATTCCATCAGGGACGTGCTTAAGCAGTAGGAGGTGAGCTGTGGTCCTCAAGAGGGAGGAGAAGGAGAGGCTTGTGGCGGAGCTTCACGAGAAGTTCAAGGAGGTACGAGCGGTGATCCTCACCGACTTCACGGGGCTCGACGTGGCCCAACTCAGCCGCCTCAGGAGGCAACTCCAGGAAAGGGGGATGGAGTACAGGGTGGTGAAGAACACCCTGCTGAGGAGGGCCTCTCAGAAGACCGCCCTCGAGGCCTTGGCGGAGCACTTCGTGGGGCCCAACGCCGTCGTCCTCTCCTACGAGGACCCAGTGCTTCCGGCCAAGATCCTGGTGGACTTTGCCAAGGAGGAGCCCGAGCTCCAGATAAAGGCGGGCTTCGTGGAAGGGAGGGTCCTTGAGCCGAAGGACGTCAAGGCCTTGGCGACCCTCCCCCCTAGGGAGGTCCTGATCGGTCAGATGGTGGGCCTCTTGAAGGCTCCCCTCGCCATGTTGGTGGGCGTCCTTCAGGCGCCCATGCGTGAGTTGGTGGGGGTCCTTCAGGCGATAAAAGAGGGAAAATCCGAATAAGGGAGGAGAAGGAGATGGCACAAGCGAAGCTGTCCAGGGAAGACGTCATCAAGTACATAGAGCAGATGACGGTCTTGGAGCTGGCCGAGCTGGTCAAAGAGCTGGAGGAGCGCTTCGGCGTACAGGCCGCAGCCCCAGTGGCCGTGGCGCCTGGGGCTGCTGCTGCAGCGCCAGCCGCTGAGGCGGCAGCTGCAGAGGAGAAGACGGAGTTCGACGTCATCCTGACCTCTTACGGTGAAAAGAAGATCCAGGTCATCAAGGCTGTGCGCGAGGTGACGGACCTGGGGCTGAAGGAGGCCAAGGAGTTGGTGGAGAACGTGCCCAAACCGGTGAAGGAGAAGGTCAGCAAGGAGGAGGCCGAGAAGATAAAGGAGAAGCTGGAGGCGGCCGGGGGGACGGTGGAGATAAAGTAGCCATTTCGCCGCCTGCTCTTGATGCCCTTGGAAAAGCAAAAGAGAAAGGGAAGGGGCTCAGGGGGAGCTCAGAGTCTCCTTCTGTCCTTACCCAAACCAAGTTGAGGGGTGAAGGAGGCCATGGAAAGGTCCATCTTCGATCTTAAGAGGATCCGCAAGGATTACGGGACCATAAGGGAGGTCTTGGATATACCCCACCTTCTGGAGATACAGCTCAAGTCCTATGCCGACCTGCTTCAGAAGGACGTGGCCCCTGAGGACCGCAAGGACATAGGGCTGCAAAAGGTCTTCAAGCAGGTCTTCCCCATAAAGGACTTCTACGAGACGGCTGAACTCAGGTTCGTCAGGTATCGCCTCGGGGAGCCCAAGTACGACATAAAGGAGTGCGTCGTCAAGGGGTTGACCTATGCGGCCCCCCTGCGGGTGACGGTCCAGTTGGTCATCTACGACGTGCAAGAGGGGGTGAAGACGGGTCAGACGAAGGTCATCAAGGAACACGAGGTCTATTTCGGCGAGATCCCGCTGATGACCGCCACCGGCAGCTTCATCATCAACGGCACCCAACGGGTGGTGGTCAACCAGCTGCACCGCTCCCCAGGCGTCTTCTTCGATCAGGAGGTCCCCAAGGCCTACACCGGCAGGCCCCTCTACTTCGCCCGGATCATACCCTACAGGGGTTCCTGGATAGACTTCGAGTTCGACCAGAAGGAGATCATCTACGTCAGGATCGACAGGCGGCGCAAGATCCCCGCCACGACGTTGCTGAAGGCCATGGGCTATTGCACGGGGATGTTGCTCCGGACCTTCTACCGGGTCGAGAAGGTCTACCTCCGTGAGGGCAGGTTCTGGAAGAGGGTGGACAGGGAGTTGATCCTCGGACAGAAGGCCCCTTCGGACGTGGTCGATCCCTCCTCTGGGGAGGTGATCCTCAAGAAGGGGCGGAAGCTCAACGAGGGGATCCTCAAGAAGATGGAGGCCGCGGGCATCAGCGAGGTCGCGGTCGACGATGACGCCCTCCTCGGGGCCATAGCGGCCAAGGACGTGATCGACCCGGTCACTGGAGATGTGGTGGTGGAGGTGAACCAGGAGCTCACCCCCGAGAGGATTGCAGAGGTGAGGGAGCGGGGTGTGAAGGAGCTTGAGGTCCTCTCCATCGGGGAGAGGCAGTCCGAGGGCATCAGGGAGACCCTCCTCATCGATCCCGTGAGGCTCTCCCCCGAGGAGCGGAAAGCGGCTTGGTCTCAGGAGGACCCCGAGGCCCTCTTGGCCCAGCGAGAGCGGGAGAAGGCCCTCATCGAGATCTACAAGAGGCTCAGGCCGGGGGAGCCACCGGTGCTCGAGACGGCCAAGGCCTTCTTCCACAACCTCTTCTTCAACCCCGACAGATACGACCTCTCCAATGTGGGCAGGATGAAGCTGAACCACAAGCTGGGTCTGGACGTCCCCCTGGACCTCACCACTCTGAGGCCCGAGGACGTCTTGGAGGTGGTCAAGTACCTGGTGGGCCTGGCCGAGGGGCGGGGCTCTGTGGACGATATCGACCACCTCGGAAACCGTCGGGTGAGGACGGTGGGGGAGTTGGTCGAGAACCAGTTCCATATAGGGCTGGTGCGCGTGGAGCGGGCCATCAAGGAGAAGATGAGCTTGCAGGATGTGGAGTTCCTCATGCCCCAGGACTTGGTCAACTCCAAACCCTTGACGGCGACCCTCAAGGAGTTCTTCGGCTCGAGCCAGCTCTCCCAGTTCATGGACCAGACCAACCCCTTGTCCGAGATCACCCACAAGCGACGCCTGAGCGCCTTGGGGCCTGGGGGGCTTTCGCGGGAACGGGCGGGCTTCGAGGCCCGGGATGTACATCCATCGCATTACGGCAGGATCTGTCCCATCGAGACCCCCGAGGGCCCCAACATCGGCCTGATCGTGTCCCTTACCACCTTTGCGCGGGTGAACGAGTACGGCTTCATTGAGACCCCTTACCGGAGGGTCAAGGGGCGCAAGGTGACCGATGAGGTCCATTACCTCTTCGCCTTGGATGAGGAGAATTACACCATCGCCCAATCGAAGATCCCCCTGGACTCCAAGGGCAGGATCGCGGCCGACCTTGTGCCCGCCCGCAAGCGGGGGGAGTTCGTCATGGTCAGGCCCGAGGAGGTGGATTATATCGACGTTTCGCCCAAACAGGTGGTGAGCGTCTCCTCGTCCCTGATCCCCTTCCTTGAGAACGACGACGCCAACCGGGCGTTGATGGGGTCCAACATGCAGCGGCAGGCCGTCCCCTTGCTCAAGACAGAGGCCCCCCTCATCGGCACGGGGATGGAGAAGGTGGTGGCCCGAGACTCCGGGGTCACCGTGGTGGCCAGGAGGGGCGGCGTAGTGGAGAGCGTGGATTCGGAGCGGATAGTCATCCGCGCGGAGGAGGAGGGGGAAGGCGTCGGTGTGGACATCTACAACCTGGTCAAGTACGAACGCTCCAACCAGGGGACCTGCATAAACCAGAGGCCCATCGTCAAGAAGGGTGAGCGGGTCCGCAAGGGCGACATCATCGCCGACGGCCCCTGCACCCATTTGGGGGAGCTGGCCCTCGGCAAGAACGTCCTTGTGGCCTTCATGCCCTGGGGCGGCTACAACTTCGAGGACTCCATCCTGGTGAGCGAGAAGCTCCTGAAGGAGGACACCTATACCTCCATCCACATCGAAGAGCTCGAGTGCGTCGCCCGGGAGACGAAGCTCGGCCGGGAGGAGATCACGAGGGACATACCCAACGTAGGGGAGGAGCAGCTGAGAAACCTGGACGAAAGCGGCATCGTCCGGATAGGGGCCGAGGTCAAGCCCGGGGACATTCTGGTGGGCAAGGTCACCCCCAAGGGGGAGACCCAGCTCACCCCCGAGGAGAAGCTCCTTCGGGCCATCTTCGGGGAGAAGGCCTCAGACGTGAAGGACACATCCCTTCGGGTCCCTCACGGGATCGAGGGGGTGGTGATAGACGCCAAGGTGCTGACGCGGCGGGGTTCTGAGAAGGACCAAAGGGCCAAGGAGATCGAGGAGGAGGAGAAGGCCCGGATCCAGAAGGACATGGAGACGGAGGTTAAGATCATCGAGGAATTCACCCGCAACAGGATCGTGGAGCTCCTCAGGGGGAAGGAGCTCCTGGAGGACTGGGGCGATCTCCCCAAGGGCACGGTCCTCACCGAGGAGGTGCTCGAGGGATATCCCTGGCATAGGTGGAGGGAGGCGCCGGTGGAGCCGTCGGTGAGCCAAGAGGTGGCCCACCTAACGGAGCGAGGCCTGGAGGAGATCGCCAGGATAGAGAGGGAAGCCTCAGAGAGGATAAAGAGGATCGAGGCCGGCGATGAACTCCCCCCTGGGGTCCTCAAGGTGGTCAAGGTCTACGTGGCCATGAAGCGCCGCCTCTCGGTGGTGGACAAGCTCTCGGGCCGCCACGGAAACAAGGGGATCGTCTCTCGGATCATGCCCGAGGAGGACATGCCGTATCTGGAAGACGGCACCCCGGTGGAGATGGTCCTGAACCCCTTGGGGGTCCCGTCGCGGATGAATCTGGGGCAGATCCTCGAGACCCACCTCGGCTGGGCAGCCAAGGGACTTGGCGAAAAGGTCAAGGAGTTCCTCAGGGGAGGAGACGGCGCAGATCTGACCGACCAGGAGGTGGCCGAGCTGAGGGATTTCCTCATGGAGATCTTCTCCGAGGAGGAGGTCAAGGGGGCCTTGAAGGGGGCCACCCGCGAACAGCTGCTGGAGTTTGCCTCGCGGTTGAAGGACGGGGTCTTCGTCTCTGTGCCGGTCTTCGACGGACCATCGGAGGAGGAGATCCGTTTCGCCCTGGTAAGGGCAGGGCTCCCCGAGGACGGGCAGGTGGTGCTCTACGACGGTCGCACTGGTGAGCCCTTCGACCAGAAGGTCACGGTGGGTTACATGTACATGTTGAAGCTGCACCACCTGGTGGATGACAAGATCCACGCCCGGTCCATCGGCCCCTATTCCCTCGTGACCCAGCAGCCCTTGGGTGGAAAGGCCCAGTTCGGCGGACAGCGCCTCGGCGAGATGGAGGTCTGGGCCCTTGAGGCCTACGGGGCTGCCTACTCGCTGCAGGAGTTCCTCACCATCAAGTCCGACGACGTGGGGGGGCGGACCAGGGCCTACGAGGCCATAGTGAAGGGCAAGACCGACATCTTGGACCCTGGGGTCCCAGAGTCCTTCCACGTGATGATCAAGGAGCTTCAAGGGCTCTGTCTCAACGTGGAGCTCCTTGAGAGAGAAGAAGAGGAAGAAAAACCAGGTGAGTAAGGGAGGGAGAGCCGTGGAGGATATCGTCCTTTCCTTCTTCGAGAAGCCGAAAAGCCCCGAGGACTTCGAGGCCATCAAGATCTCCTTGGCCTCACCGGAACAGATCAGGAGTTGGTCCTACGGGGAGGTGAAGAAGCCCGAGACCATCAACTACCGCACCTTCAAGCCGGAGCGAGACGGCCTCTTCTGCGCCCGTATCTTCGGCCCCATCAAGGACTACGAGTGCCTCTGCGGGAAGTACAAGCGGATGAAGCACCGGGGGATAGTGTGCGAGAAGTGCGGCGTGGAGGTGATCCAGTCGAAGGTCCGCCGGGAGCGGATGGGCCATATCGAGCTGGCGGCCCCCGTGGCCCACATATGGTTCCTGAAGAGCGTGCCGTCGAAGATCGGGATGGTCTTGGACATGACCCTGAAGGAGCTGGAACGGGTGCTCTACTTCGAGTCCTATGTGGTGATCGACCCCAAGGATAGTCCTTTCGAGGAAAAGCAGTTGATTAGCGAGGAGAAGTATCAGGAGTTCATAGCCAGGTACGGGGCTGACTCCCTGGAGGCGGGGACCGGGGCCGAGGCCATAAGGGAGCTGTTGAGGAGGGTGAACATCTCGGAGCTGGCCGATAGACTCCGTTTCGAGATGAAGGAGACCCAGTCCGAGGCCAAGAGGACCAAGATCGCCAAGAGGCTCAAGATCATAGAGGCCTTCCGCGATTCGGGCAATAGGCCCGAGTGGATGATCCTCGAGGTCATCCCGGTGATCCCTCCAGACCTCAGACCCTTGGTGCCCCTTGACGGGGGGAGGTTCGCCACCTCTGATCTGAACGACCTCTACCGTCGGGTGATCAACCGGAACAATCGCCTGAAGCGCCTCATCGAGCTGAACGCCCCCGAGATCATCATCCGCAACGAGAAGCGGATGCTTCAGGAGGCGGTGGATGCGCTGTTCGACAACGGCAAGCGCGGCCGCGTCATCACCGGCCCCCACGGCAAACCCTTGAGGTCCCTGAGCGACATGCTCAGGGGTAAGCAAGGCCGTTTCCGCCAGAACCTCCTGGGCAAGCGAGTCGACTACTCCGGCCGCTCGGTGATCGTTGTGGGGCCTGAGCTAAGGCTCCATCAGTGTGGGCTGCCCAAGAAGATGGCCCTGGAGCTCTTCAAGCCCTTCATCTACAACAAGCTGGAGGAACGGGGCTATGTGACCACGGTCAAGAGCGCCAAGAAGATGGTGGAGAAGGAGCGGCCCGAGGTCTGGGACATCCTCGAGGAGGTGATAAAGGAGCACCCCATCCTGCTGAACCGTGCCCCGACCTTGCATCGCCTCGGCATTCAGGCCTTCGAGCCCCTGTTGATCGAGGGTAAGGCCATCCAACTGCACCCCTTGGTCTGTGTGGCCTACAACGCCGACTTTGACGGCGACCAGATGGCGGTGCACGTGCCCCTTTCGGTCGAGGCCCAGACCGAGGCCCGAGTCCTGATGATGTCGACCAACAACATCCTGTCGCCTGCCCATGGCAAGCCCATCATCCTGCCCACCCAGGACATCGTGTTGGGCCTCTACTACATGACCCGGGAGAAGCCCTTCGCCAAGGGTACGGGTAAGGCCTTCCTCGACCTTGAAGAGGTGAAGATGGCCTATCTGCTGAAGGAGGTGGAGCTCCACGCCCGCATAAAGGTCAAGCTCGACGGCAAGTTGGTGGAGACTACGGTGGGGCGGGTGCTCTTGAAGGAGATCCTCCCTGAGGAGGTCCCCTTCGAGCTGATCAACAGGGTGATGGACAAGAAGGCCGTGACCCAGCTTATCGACTACACCTACCGCGTGGCCGGCGAGAAGAAGACGGTGATCCTAGCCGACAAACTCAAGGACATGGGCTTCGCCTTCGCCACCCTGAGCGGCCTCTCCATCGCCATAAAGGACATTCACATCCCGGCCCGCAAGGCCGAACTCCTCAAGAAGGCCTACAACGAGGTGGAGGAGGTCCGCAAGCAGTACATCGAGGGCGTCATCACCGATGGGGAGCGTTACAACCGCGTCATCGACATATGGGCCCAGGTGACCGAAGAGATCGCCAGCGAGATGATGAAGGAGCTGGGCTCCGAGCGCGTCAGGGACGAAAAGGGCACCGAGCACGAGGTCACCAGCTTCAATCCCATCTTCATGATGGCCGACTCAGGGGCCCGCGGAAGCGCCCAGCAGATACGGCAGCTCGCCGGCATGCGGGGCCTCATGGCGAAGCCCTCAGGTGAGATCATCGAGACCCCCATCACCGCCAATTTCCGCGAGGGGCTGTCGGTGCTGCAGTACTTCGTCTCCACCCACGGGGCCCGCAAGGGCCTGGCAGATACCGCCTTGAAGACCGCCAACTCCGGTTATCTGACCAGGAGGCTCGTGGATGTGGCCCAGGACGTCACCGTTACGGAGTACGACTGCGGCACCATGGACGGCATCACCGTGAGCGCCCTGGTGGAGGGAGGGGAGATCCTGGAGCCCCTGACCGAGAGGATCCTCGGGCGCGTGGCCCTGGAGGACATCAAGGACCCCTTCACCGGGGAGGTGATCGTAAGGGCCAACGAGGAGATAGATGAGGCCGCAGCGCAGAGGATCTCCGACGCAGGGATCACGGAGGTCAAGATCCGCTCGGTCCTGACCTGCGAGTCCCGTTACGGGGTCTGTGCCCTCTGCTACGGCCGCGACCTGGCCAGGGGGCGGATCGTGGACATCGGGGAGGCGGTGGGGATCATCGCCGCCCAATCCATCGGGGAGCCCGGGACCCAGCTCACCATGAGGACCTTCCACATCGGTGGGGCTGCCTCCAGGCAGGTGGAGGAGTCGACCCTGGAGGCCCCCATGAGCGGAAGGGTCAAGTTCATAAACCTCAAGACCGTCCGAAACCGCGAGGGGAAACTGGTGGTGATGAACCGGAAGGGAGAGGTGGCGATCCTGGACGCCGAGGGCCGCGAGCGGAAGCGCTACCCCGTCATCTACGGGGCCAAGCTCGTGGTGGAGGAGGGCCAGGAGGTCAAGGAGGGGGACCTCATAGCCGAATGGGACCCCTACACCACCCCCATCATCACAGAGGTCTCCGGATGGGTGAAGTTCGGCGACGTCATCGAAGGGGTCACCATGCAGGAGCACGTGGACGAGGTGACGGGTCACGCCCGGAAGGTGATCATCGAGTGCAAGGACCCGGATCTACGCCCGCGGATCTCCATAAAGCAGAAGCGGATCGGCCCCGATGGCAAGGAGGCGATGGAGACCGTGGCCCGTTATTACCTCGCCGTGGGCTCCAATATCTACGTGAAGGAGGGCGACTGGGTAGAGGCCGGCGATGTGCTGGTGAAGATCCCCCGGGAGACCACTAAGACCAAGGACATCACCGGTGGACTTCCCCGTGTGGCGGAGCTTTTCGAGGCCCGGAGGCCCAAGGAACAGGCCATCATCAGCGAGATCGACGGTCGGGTCAGCTTCGGCAAGATGACCAAGGGCAGGAGGAAGGTGGTAGTCACCCCAGAGGTGGGCGAGCCTAAGGAGTACACCATCCCGCGAGGGAAGCACGTGAGCGTGCAGGAAGGGGACTTCATCAGGGCGGGGGAGCCCTTGATGGACGGCACCCCCAACCCCCATGACATCCTCAGGGTGTTGGGTGAGAAGGCCTTGGCGCGCTTTCTGGTCGACGAGATCAAGGAGATCTACCTGCTACAAGGGGTGAAGATCCACGACAAGCACTTTGAGGTCATCGTGAGGCAGATGCTCAAGCGCGTGCGGGTGAAGGAGGTCGGGGATACGCGCTTCGTGGTGGACGAGATCGTCGACAAGTTCACCTTCAAGGAGGAGAACGAGCGGGTCATCCGTGAGGGCGGGAGGCCCGCCATCGCGGAGCCCTTGGTCTTGGGCATAACCAAGGCCGCGCTTCTGACCGACAGCTGGCTCTCGGCCGCCTCTTTCCAGGAGACCACTCGGGTCCTGACGCAGGCGGCCATAGAGGGCCGAGTGGATTACCTGCGGGGCCTCAAGGAGAACGTGATCATAGGGAGGCTCATCCCGGCCGGCACCGGGGCCCCCTCCTACAGGGAACTCGACATCAAGGTGGAGGACGAAGGACTTCCTCCCCTTGGTCCCTTCCCCGAAGAGGAGGGGGCCGAAGGCGAGGAGCTGTCAACGACCCTTTGATTTGATGAGGTCGAGTTTCCTCTTGGCTATTTCGGCCTGAAGGGTGGCGGGGTGTTCCTTCAAGACCTTTTCCAGGAGGAACACCCCGTTTATGTTGTCCCCGATCTCCAAGAAGGCCAGACCTTCCTTCAGGAGGGCTGAGGGGACCTTATCTCCCTTGGGGTAATGGGTCAAGACCTTCTCGTACGCGAGGATGGCCCTCTCGTAGTCCTTCTGGGCGTAGTAACACTCGCCCAACCAGAACTGGGCGTTGTCGGCGAGCTCATGAGAGGGGTATTTGGTCAGGAACTCCTGAAAGAGCGAGGAAGCCCGAGGGTAGTCCTTCGCCTTGAAGGCCTCATAGGCCCGATGGTACAGCTCCTCCGGGGTAGTGGGGGGTGGAGGAGGGGGAACCGGAGCGGGGGAAGGCCGCTTCTGGAGGGCGGAGATCTTCCCCTCGAGGTCCTCGAGTTTCGTCAGAAGCCTCTCTAAGAGCTCGCCCTTCTCCTGGAGGTCGTCCTTAAGGGCCCTCACCTCGCCCCTTAAGGCCTCCAGATCCGTCTCCAGATCGGCCTTTGACCTCTTCAGGTCTTGGGACAGTGCCTTGTCAGCCTTGGAGAGCTCGCCGACCCTCTCCTCCAGCAGATAGAGGCGATGTTGGAGGTAGGAGACGTCCTCGGTGGTGGCACACCCCAGGAACAGCAGCAGGGGGATGATCCCTAAGGAGAGCCCCCTCATCGCTCCACGACTACGAAGTGGCAACGCCTGTTCTTGGCCCAGGCCTCCTCACAGTGCCGTGGGTCTAAGGGTCTTTCCTCTCCGTAACTTATGATGGAGAGCCTCTCGGGGGAGATGCCGAGCTTTATCAGGTAGTTCATGGCGCTCCTGGCCCGTCTCTCGCCCAGGGCCAAATTGTACTCGTTGCTCCCCCTCTCGTCGCAATGCCCCTCGATCTGGACCTTCCAGGTGGGGTTTTCCATGAGCACTCGGGCATTCTCTGCCAGGATCCTCTTGGCATCGGGTCGGAGGTCGTAGCGGTCGAAGTCGAAGTGGATGTCCTTCAGCAGCGATGTCTCCATCACCTCTCCCTTTATCCCGGGGTACTTGACGGCCTTGAGGGATTCCTCAGCTGCGGCTGAGGGTCCCTTCTCTCTGGGCTGCTGCACAGCCTCCGATGGAGGGGCAGGGGAGGGGGCCTCCCTGACTACGTGTTTCTTACAAGCCGCCATGGGCAAGATCCATAACAACAGGAGGACTACCGCAGCCTGCTTCATCGCTTTTCCCTCCAAAGTCGATTTGTCCCGCAGTTTACCGCGAAAGGCTATAGCGGTAAAGGGCGTATTTGCAACCTGGCCCTCGCGGCGGAATTCACGATCATCCCTCGCCCTCACGACGGTCTCCCCTTGAGGGCTTCACCTTCCAAGCAAAGGGGACCATGCAGGCTCCGTCTCGTTCCCCTTGCCAGAGGTGATCCTCCACGGGCCTCCACCCTCTGTGGTGGTTACGTAGAGGTCGTAGCCGCCACGGGCGTTGGACGAAAAGACGATGTGCCTCCCATCGGGGGCCCAGGAGGGGTCTTCGTGATTCCCCGGCCCTTGGGTTATGAGCCTGAGGTCGCTGCCATCGGGCCTTACCAAGAAGATGCGGAAACGGCCCTCCCACCTGCCGGAGTAAGCGATCCAGTTCCCCTTTGGCGACCAGGCGGGAGAGCAGTTGTAGGAGCCGACAAAGGTGATGCGTGAGGACTTGCCGGTGCGCAGGTCCTTCACATAGATCTGCGGGCTGCCCGTCCTGTCGGAGACGAAGGCTATCTTGCGGCCATCGGGGGACCACGTAGGGGAGGTCTCGCTGGCCGGGCTATGGGTGATCCTCTTCGGTGGGCCTCCCTTGGCGGGCATAAGGAAGATGTCCGTTCCCTCCCTTCCCCTCATCATCAGGGCGATCCTCCTCCCGTCAGGGCTGTAGGAGGCAGCGGCGTTGGGTCCGGGACGCCCCGAGAGCAACCTCACCCTGCCCGTGGGGAGGTGGAACTCGTAAAGGTCGGGGTTGCGCCGTGTAAAGCAGGTGAAGAGCAATCTCTTGCCGTCGGGGGACCAACTGGGGGATATGTTGATCGAGCCGTTCTTCACCAGGGGCTGCCACTTCCCCCCGTCGGGGTCCACCATGTAGATCTCCTTCAGGCCGCTGCTGTCGGAGATGAAGGCGATCTTGCTCGAGAAGAACCCCCTCTGGCCGGTGAGCATCTGGAGCATGTCGTCCATGAGGCGGTGGACCATGGGCCGTAGGTTTGCCAACCTCCCTCGGTAGCGCTTGGCCCCTATGGGACGTCCCTGGACGCAATCGAAGAGGTGAAAACGCAAGGAGAGGAAACCCCCTCGGGCCTCATAGCCCACCGAGAGGAGGAATTCGGCACCCGTTTCCTTCCAAGCGGGGTAGTCGATCCCCCAGGGGGTGACGAAGGTCCCCCCTTGGGGGAAGGACTCCCTGGGCAGGAGGTAGAAGAGGTGGGCGATGGTGAGGTCCCGTTCGAGGATCTCCTCCAACTCCTTGGCCACCTTTGGGTTGGGAGGACCCAGGGGTCTGACTGCGGGGAAGGCGAGGTTGTAGAGGCGAAGCTGAGGTGAGTCTACCTCTATGTAGACGATGCCACGGGAGGTCCCTGGAAGGAGGAATATGGAGAGGAGGAGGGCGAAGAGGATCTTACGGGCGAAAGACAAGGCCTACCTCCACCGCTTGTCCCCCTGGAGGCGGGGGTAAGGGCTCCGCCTTCAGGAGGGCCTGGATGGTCGAACGGTCGAAGTTGGGGTCCCCTGAGCTTTCCTCTATCTGGACCGAGAGTATACGGCCATCCCCCGAGATCTTTACGCGGACCACCGCCTTCAGCCCTTCCTTGAGGAAGACCTCGGGGATGGCCCAGAAGGCCCTGACCCGTTGTGTTAGGAGGGCGGGATAGGAAGGGGGTACCTGCCCTCGTTCCCTCACCCTCCTCTCTATCTCCTTTATGGCTGCAAGCCTCCTACGCTCGGGGTCTTCCTTTTTGGGCCGCCTCTTGGCCGCCAGGGCAGGGGCCTTCCTCTTAGGGGGCGGCTTTCTCGTGACCTGTTTTCTCTTCTTCTGTGCCTTCAGCTTCCTCGCCCTCTCCTTGTGGACCTTCGGGGCCTCGACGGGGACGAGGGTCACTCGCAGTATGACCTCGCGGCGCGGGGCCAAAAGGCTGTGGTATTGGAAGAGGGACAACGCCAGGATGTGCAAGGCCACCGAGAGGGCCATCGAGCGGAAGAGGGGTCTTCCTGTGAGGTCTCGTACCCTTTCCCTCACTGGGCGGCCTCCGAAAGGGTGAAGTCCACCAACCTGGAGGCTGCAGGGGTTAAGGTCTTTCCCCTCCTTTTGACGAGGTAGAAGGTCCTCGATATGGGCTTCATCCCCTTCACCTTTACCTCCATCAGATCTCGGCCGAGCTCCCCCTTCGCCGCGAGGTCCGAGATGACGCCCACCCCGAGGCCCGCCTTGACCGCCTCCTTGACGGCGGCGCTGGAGCCAAATTCAGCGCCCACGGTCAATCGAGAGGGGTTGTAGCCCGCCTCCTTGAGGCCCCTTTCGAAGGCCCTCCTCGTCCCGGAACCCCTCTCCCGCATGACGAGGGGGGTGCTCTTGAAGTCCTCCCACGGTACTTCCTTCCCAGCCAGGGGATGCCCCCGAGGTGCCACGATGATCACGGAGTCGTGGTAGATGGGGAAGAACTCGAGACGGTCCTCATCCTGCTTCATCCCCACAAAGCCCAACTCCACATCCCCCCTGAGGAGCAGGTTGAGGACCCCTTCGGAGTCGGTGATGGTGACCTTGACCTTCAAGGGCGACACCTTCCGGTTGAAGGCGGCCAGCAGTCGCGGCAACAGGTACTCGCCGGGGATGGTGCTTGAGGCCGTGAGGACCTCCCCCGTGAGGCTGGACAGGTCCTGGAGGGCGTTTAGGGCCTCTTCCCTCAGGGCGAGGATCTGGCGGGCATAGCGATAGAGCACCTCCCCGGTCGGGGTGAGGACGACCTTCCTGCCCATCCGGTCGAAGAGCTTGGCAC
>QMLK01000004.1 GCA_003646705.1 Deltaproteobacteria bacterium
GCCCAGGGGGACGATCGCTTCGAGCCGGTCACGGTGTTGGGGATGAGGGGCAACTTAGAGTTTTGACATGAGGAGGTGGAGCATGAAGTCCGTAGTGGTCCTTTTGACCCTCTTCCTTTTGGGTCTCGGGGTGGCCGAGGCCCACTTCGGGATGATCATTCCCTCGGACGACATCGTCTCCCCAGGGGAGCCCAGGCAGATCTCCCTCAGGGTCATGTTCGCCCACCCCTTTGAGAGCAGCTGGATGGAGATGGAGAGGCCCGCCAAGTTCGGCGTCCTAATCAGGGGACAGAAGAGGGAGGCCCTGCTCGGGAGGTTGAAGCCCATCAAGATAAAAGGGCACACCGCCTGGAAGGCCTCTTATGCCTTTAGGAGGCCCGGAGATTACGTCTTTTACGTGGAGCCCAAACCCTATTGGGAGCCCGCTGAGGAGAAGTTCATTATCCACTACACCAAGGTGGTGGTCAACGTCTACGGCCTCGAGGAGGGCTGGGACGAACCGGTGGGCTTCAAGATAGAGATCCTGCCCCTCACCAGGCCCTACGGCCTTTGGACCGGCAACTGCTTCCGGGGGGTGGTGCTGCTTGACGGCAAGCCCCTCCCCTTCTGTGAGGTGGAGGTGGAGTACTTCAACGAGGGCTCCAAGTACAAGGCCCCAGCCGATCCCTTCGTCACCCAGGTGATAAAGACCGACGCCAACGGGGTCTTCACCTACGCGATGCCCAAGGCCGGCTGGTGGGGTTTTGCGGCCCTGGGGGAGGCCCCCTACAGGCTTCGGCACGGGGGGAAGGAGTACCCCGTGGAGATAGGGGCGGTGATCTGGGTGCGGGTGGAGGACATGCGATAGATGCACATCTCCGAAGGCGTACTCTCAGCCCCGGTCTTGGCTGCAGGGGCTTCCCTGTCTGCCGCAGGGGTGGCCCTTGGGCTCAAGAAGACCCCCTATGAGAAGATCCCCCAGGTGGGGTTGTTCTCCTCGGCCTTCTTCGTGGCCTCCCTCATCCACGTCCCCCTGGGCCCAACCAGTGTGCACCTGGTGCTCAACGGCCTGGTGGGCCTCATCCTAGGCTGGGCCGCCTTCCCGGCCATCCTGGTGGGGCTGCTCCTTCAGGCCCTCCTCTTTCAGTTCGGGGGGATCACGACCTTGGGGGTAAACACCTTCGACATGGCCTTCCCCGCCCTCCTCTCCTTCTGGATCTTCGGCCCCTTGGTCAGGTCGGAAAGCCAGAGGGTGGCCCTCCTGGGGGCCTTCCTGGCGGGGGCGCTGGCCATCCTGTCGGCGGGCCTGCTGGTCGCCTCCGCCCTCTCCCTCACCGGTGAGGCCTTTCGATACGCCGCCAAGGCGGTGGTGCTGGCCCATTTGCCCGTCATGGGCGTAGAGGGTATACTGACGGCCTTCTCGGTGGCCTTCCTTAGGAAGGTCAGGCCGGAGATGTTGGGAGGATCGAGATGAGATGGATCGTCCTCGTGGGGGTGTTGTTGCCCGCTGTGGCCATGGCCCATCGGGTCGTGGTCTTCCCCTACTGGGAAGGAGAAGAGGTGCGAGTCGAGGCCTTCTTCAGCGACGGTACCCCGGTGAAGGGCGGGGTAGTGAGGGTTTACGACCCGGCAGGGCAGCTGCTCACCGAGGGACGGACCGATGCCGAAGGGACCTTCGGCTTCAAACCCGAAGGGAAGGGGCCTCTGAAGGTGGTCCTCGAGGCCAGCATGGGACACAAGGCCGAGGCGGTCCTTGAACCAGAAGGGGCCTCAGAACCCGTCCAAAAGGCAAAGGCCCCTCCTGAGGAGGTCCCCCCTCGGGTAGACCTCAAGGCCCTCAAGGAGGTGGTAAAGGAGGCGGTGGCCGAGGAGGTGAGGCCCATCATAAGGGAGCTGGCCCGCAGGGAGGTAGGGCCCTCGTTCCGAGATGTGGTGGGGGGGGTCGGCTGGATCGTAGGCCTCATGGGGATATGGCTTTACCTCAAGTCGAGGAGGCCCAGGGGTGGATGAGGTCTTCGCCGAGGGCCTAAGCCCCATCCATCGTCTCGACCCGAGGGTGAAGGTCGTCATCGCAGCGGCCTTCTCCGTGGTGGTGGCCCTGGCCGAGGACTTCGCGGTCCTCCTCTTGGCCATTCCCTTCCCGTTGGTGCTCATCGCCCTGGCCAGACTCAACCCTAAGGCCGTTCTGAAGAGGCTCCTGGTGGTCAACACCTTCGTCCTCTTCCTCTGGTTCCTCATCCCCTTGGGCTTCCGGGGCGGTGAGCTCCTCTCCCTCGGGGTCCTGAACCTCTCCAAGGAGGGGGTGATCTGGTGCCTCAGGATCACCCTGAAGTCCAATGCCATCGTCCTCGGCTCCATCGCCCTGCTTTCCACTACCCCCATCTTCTCCCTGGTCCACGCCATGAGGCACCTCCGGATGCCCGACAAACTGGTCCACCTCCTCTTCTTCTGCTTCCGCTACGTGCACGTCATCGAGAGGGAGTACGGGAGGTTGCTCAAGGCCATGAAGGTCAGGGCCTTCGAGCCGAGGAGCGACCTCCATACCTACAGGAGCTATGCCTACCTGGTGGGGACCCTGCTCCTGAAGAGCTCCGATCGTTCGCGGCGGGTCTACCAGGCCATGATCTGCCGCGGTTTCGAGGGCAAGTACTGGGTCCTTGATCACTTCTCCCTCAGAAGGGGGGACGTGGTCGCCTTCTCCCTGATGGCGGCATGGGTCCTCTGGCTCGGAGTCCTCCAATGGGGCGGGATCCGCTGATCAGGCTCAGGGGCATCGAGTTCAGCTACCCCGGACGGGAGGTCCTCAAGGGGCTCGACTTCGCCCTCTGGCGGGGGGATAGGGTGGGAATCACCGGCCCCAATGGCTCGGGCAAGACCACGCTGCTGCACATCATGATGGGCTTGCTCAAACCCCAGGCTGGAGAAGTCGAGGTCTTCGGGCAGCAACGGCGCCAGGAGTCCGACTTCAAGGAGGTCCGCAGGAAGGTGGGCCTGCTCTTCCAGGACCCCGACGATCAGCTCTTCTGCCCCACGGTGGCCGAGGACGTGGCCTTCGGCCCCCTGAACCTAGGCAAGAAGCACCCGGAGGCGTGGAAGATCGTGAGGGAGACCTTGAGGGCTGTGGGCCTTGAGGGCTTCGAGGGTCGTTTGACCCATACCCTCTCCGGCGGTGAGAAGCGGCTGGCGTCGCTGGCCTCGGTGTTGGCCATGGGGCCGGAGGTGTTGCTGCTCGATGAGCCCACTGCAGGTCTCGATGAGGAGACCACGGAGCGGGTCCTCCGGGTCCTGGCCGAGAGCGACCTCACCTATCTGATCGTGACCCACGACAAGGAGGTCCTCTCCAGGGCCACCGACGTCGTCTACCGGCTCAACGCCGGAAGGCTCCACCGCTTAAACCCCTAATCCGGTCCGCGCGCCGTAACCCCTTAGTTAGACTTCCCCCCTCACGGCTCCAGTAAGATTGACATCTGGGGGAAATTTGGATAGATTGTGAACATCTTCTCCAAAGTTGCTCTATCTCTGCCTTCTGCCAACGCTTCGCTATGAAGCGTCTGCTGCCGAGGGAGGGGGAGGCGTTGCGGCGTTATGCGGAGCGGCTGGAGGCTCTGCATCTGATTACGCGGGCCATCCTGGCCGCCAGCTCCCCCGAGGACGTGGCTCGGGGGGCCCTCTACCACGTGCGCCAACTGCTCCACTGTCGGCGGGCCAGCGTAGTGATCTTCGATCCGGAGGCGAAGGAGGCCTCGATCCTGGCGGTGTCTGCCGAAGGGGAGGCCGAGCTGAAGGAAGGCCTGAGATTCCCCTTGGAGTACTTCTGTCCCCCCGGGAGGTCTCTGGAGGAGGTCGAGGTGACGATGGTGGAGGACATCGAGGGCTGCGGGGCCCCCTCGCCGCTGCTTGAAGGCCTTCGCAGGGAGGGGGTCCGTTCCTTCCTCAGTGTCTCCCTGCTATCGGAGGGCAAGGTCATCGGTGCCTTGAACCTCGGGCGGGCTCGGCGAGGGAGGTTCTCTGAGGAGGACGTCGAGACGGTGCGCGAGGTGGCGGCCCTGCTGTCCTTGGCCATCGAGCAGGCCCGACTGCGGGAACAACTCCGTGGTTACGCCTCCCAGTTGGAGGACAAGGTCTCCGAGCAGACCGCGGAGCTCAAGCGCGTCAACGCCGAACTCGAGGCCTTCGTCTACTCCATCTCCCACGACCTCAGGGCTCCCTTGCGCGCCATCCAGGTCATGGCCCAGGCCCTCCTGGAGGAGGGCGGCGGGAAGAGGGAGTTGGTAGAGCGTATGGCCGCCGCTGCAGAGCGCATGGATCGCCTCATCGCCGACCTCCTCGCCTACAGCCGCCTCAGCCGGGCCCCCATAACTCTCGGCCCGGTGGACCTCCGGAGGGTCGTGGAGGAGGCCCTGGACAACTTACAGGTGGAGGTGCAGGAGCGGGGGGCGCAGATCCAGGTGGAGGGTCCCCTGCCCAAGGTGAGGGGGCATCACTCCACGCTGGTGCAGGTCGTGTCCAACCTCCTGAGCAACGGGATAAAGTTCGTCCCCCCGGGGACGCGCCCCGAGGTGAGGGTATGGGCCTCCAGGGAGGGGGAGAGGGTCCGCCTCTTCGTCCAGGACAACGGCATAGGGATCCCTAAGAAGGAGCACAAGCGGATCTTCGAGATCTTCGAACGGCTCCACAGCGTGGAGACCTACCCCGGTACGGGCATGGGACTGGCCATCGTCCGCAGGGGGGTCCAGAAGATGGGCGGTAAGGTGGGGGTGGAGTCCGCCCCCGGGAGGGGAAGCCGTTTCTGGGTAGAGCTGCAGAAGCTATGAGGCCCATCGAGGAGGCGGGGGGATGGGCGTGCCCTTGAGCATCCTGCTCGTGGATGACAACCCGGAGGATCGCTTCCTCATCGCCAGGGAGTTGAGGAAGGAGTTCTCCGAGGTGGTGTTCACCGAGGTCTTCGACCCCGATGGCTTTTACCGGGCCCTGGAGAAGGGGGACTTCGACTTGGTGATCACTGACTACAAGCTCTACTGGACCGATGGGCTTGAGGTCCTGCAGGCCATCAAGCAGCGGTGGCCCTACCGTCCCGTGATCATGTTCACTGGCACCGGCAACGAGGAGGTGGCGGTAGAGGCCATGAAGGCGGGCCTTGACGACTACATCATCAAGTCCCCCAAACACTTTGTGCGCCTCTCCATGGCGGTGCGTTCCACCCTGGATAGGGCCCGGGAGCGCCAGGCATTGAGGAACCTTGAGACCCGCTATCAGGACCTCTTCAACGGCATCCCGGTGGGGCTCTTTCGCGTGGACTCCGATGGGCGGATCATAGAGGCCAACGCGGCCCTGGCGGAGATGCTGGGCTATGAGGGCCCCAGTTCCCTCTTTTCGGTCAACATGGCGGGGTTCTTCGCGGATGAGGGCGATTACCACCGGTGGCTCTCCTGCCTGAGGAAGGAGGAGGTCGTGCGCAACTACGAGGCCAGGTGGCGTCGAAGGGACGGAGAGGTCATCTGGGTCAAGGGCAACGCTCGACTGCAGCCGAGGGGTGAGGGCTTCCTCATCGAGGGCTATTTCAACGACATCAGCGCCCTCAAGCAGGCCGAGGAGGAGAGGGAACGGATCAGGCACCAGCTCTTCCAGGCCCACAAGATGGAGGTCCTGGGCAGGATGGTGGGGGGCATCGCCCACGACTTCAACAACCTGCTGACCATCATCAGGGGATTCTCAGAGCTGTTGCTGCACCGTTTGGGGGAGTCCTCCCCCCTCTGGAGGGCGGCCTGCCAGATCAAGGAGGCCGCCGACCGGGGGGCCAACCTCACTCGTCAGCTCCTCGCCTTCGGCCGAAAACAGGTCCTGCGGCTGATGCCGGTGAACGTGAACCGCCTCATCTCCGAGATGGAGGAGTTGTTGAGGAGGCTGCTGGGGGAGGATGTGGAGTTGGTGACGGAGTTGGCGGAGGGGATCGAGCCCGTGAAGGCCGATCCAGTTCAGATAGAGCAGGTGATCATGAACCTGGCCGTCAACGCCCGGGATGCCATGCCAGAAGGGGGCAAGCTCACCATAAGGACCGAGGTGGTGACCCTTCGAGAGGAAGGCCCCTTGGAGGACACCGAGGCGAGGCCCGGGCGCTTCGTGTGCATCGTGGTCTCTGACACGGGCGTGGGGATGGAGCAGGAGTTGCTCGGGCAGATCTTCGATCCCTTCTTCACCACCAAGGAGGAGGGGACGGGCCTCGGGCTGTCGGTGGCCTACGGGATCGTCAAACAGCACGGAGGGTGGATCTCCGTCGAGAGCCGACCCGGACGGGGGACCACCTTCAAGCTGTACCTGCCCGTGTACGGGAGGGAAAGGGAGGCTTGAAGGTCAGGTTCGGTCACTGTTAATCTTTGGACATGAAGCGCAAGGCCTTCCCACTGCTGCTCCTAGTCCTCCTCTGGTCTTCGGTCCATGCCACCCCCCTGTCCGTCCTGCAAGGGGCCCTCAGGGAGGCGGCCCAGAGGGCGATACCGGCTGTGGTCAACGTATCGAGCCTCAAGGTCTATCGCACCCCCCAGGGTCTGCCCCCTTCTCCCCTTTGGCAGGACCCCTTCTTCAGGGAGTTCTTCGGCGAGGACTTCTTCCGCTTCTTCGGGGTCCCCAGGGAACGGGTGGAGCGGAGTCTGGGGTCGGGGGTGATCGTGTCCCCGGACGGCTACATCCTCACCAACTATCACGTCATCGCCCAGGCCTCCGAGGTAGTGGTGGGGTTGCGGGACAAGAGGGAGTTCCAGGCCCAGGTGGTGGGGGTTGACCCCCCTACGGACCTGGCGCTGCTGAAGATCCAGGCCGAGGGCCTTCCGCATCTTGAGTTCGGCGATTCGGACCGGGCCCAGGTGGGCGATATAGTCCTGGCCATCGGCAACCCCTTCGGCATCGGCCAGACGGTGACCATGGGCATCATCAGCGCCAAGGGGCGCAGCAACATGGGCCTGGTGGACTACGAGGACTTCATCCAGACCGATGCGGCCATAAACCCCGGCAACTCCGGCGGGGCCTTGGTGAACCTCTCAGGGGAGCTCATCGGGATCAACACCGCCATAGTGAGCCGCACCGGCGGCTACCAGGGTATAGGTTTCGCTATCCCCTCCAACATAGCCCGCTGGGTGATGGAGGAGTTAGTCCGCCACGGCAGGGTGATCCGGGGGTGGTTGGGGGTGACGGTGCAGGAGTTGACCCCTGAGCTGGCCCGTCACTTCGGCCTCTCAGAACCCCGAGGGGCCCTGGTGGTGGAGGTTTACCCGGGCAGCCCTGCCAAGGAGGCGGGTCTCCAGAAGGGAGACGTGGTCCTCAAATACGGAGGCCGGGAGGTCGGGGAGGCCTGGGAGCTCAGAAACCTCGTAGCCACCACCCCTGTCGGGACGGTGGTCCCCCTTGTGATCCTGCGCCGAGGCCAGAAGAGGGAGCTCCGGGTGGAGATCGTGGAGCCCCCTCCCTCCTGAGCTATTCGCCCTTGAAGGTCGCTTTGCGCTTCTCCAGGAAGGCCCTCATACCCTCCTTCTGGTCGTGGGTGGAGAAGAGGTTGGCCCAGGCCGAGATCTCCAGTTCCTCGCCCTCCTGCAGGGGGACGTCGTAGCCCCTCTCGACCACCTTCTTGGCCATCTTGAGGGCTACGGGACCGTTCTTGGCCATCCTTCGGGCTACCTCCTTCGCCTCCTCGAGGAGCCTCTCCGGCGGACATACCCTGTTGACGATCCCCATCTCGTAGGCCCGCCGGGCCTCGATCATCTCACCGGTGAAGATCACCTCCTTGGCGCGGGCCTTGCCTATCAGGCGCGGCAGCCGCTGGGTCCCGCCGAAGCCGGGGAAGATCCCGAGGGTGACCTCCGGCAGCCCCAGCCGGGCCCCTTCGGAGGCGAAGATGAGGTCGCAGGCCAGGGCGAGCTCCAGCCCCCCTCCCAAGGCGTAGCCGTTCACCGCGGCGATCACCGGGCAGGGGAACTCCTCCACCATCTTGAGGGTCTCGTGGCCGAGCCGGGAGAACTCGTAGGCCTCCTGGGGTCCCATCTCGCTCATCTCCGCCACATCCGCCCCGGCGACGAAGGCCTTCTGGCCCTCGCCGGTGATGATCAGGACCCTGACGTCCCCCCTCTGGGCCAATTCCTTCAGGGCGCCCTGCAGTTCCATCAGCGTCTCGCGGTCCAGGGCATTCAGGACCTTCGGGCGGTTTATCTTGAGGAGGGCGATGCCCTCTTCGACCTCCAGGAGCAAGTTCTTGTAAGCCATCTCAACCCTCCCTCTCCACGATCATGGCCATCCCCTGACCGCCCCCGATGCACATGGTGGCCAGGCCCCAACGGGCCCCCCTACGCCTCATCTCGTAGAGCAAGGTTACCGTGACCCTGGCCCCCGTGCAGCCGATGGGGTGGCCCAAGGAGATGCCGCTTCCGTGAACGTTGGTGTTATCGAGGCTCATCCCCAGTTCCCTCATACAGGCGATGGCCTGAGCCGCGAAGGCCTCGTTCAGCTCTATGAGGTCTATGTCCCCTATCGCGAGGCCTGTCTTCTTCAAGACCTTCCTCACCGCAGGGATGGGCCCCAGGCCCATGTAGGCCGGGTCCACCGCCCCGGAGGCCCAGGCCCGGATGGTGGCCATGGGCTCAAGGCCCAACTCCTTGGCCTTCTCCTTGGAGGTCAAAAGCACCGCTGCCGCGGCGTCGTTGATCCCCGAGGCGTTTCCGGCGGTGACCGTACCGTCCTTCTTGAAGACCGGCGGCAGCTTGGCCATCTTCTCAAGGCTCGTGTCCATAGGGCGCTCATCGGTGTCGAAGACCACCGGTTCCCCCTTCCTCTGGGGTACCAGCACCGGTACGATCTCCTCCTTGAAGATCCCCTCCTTGATGGCGGCTCGAGCCCTCTGGTGGCTCAAGAGGCCGAGCTCGTCCTGCTCCTGTCGGCTTATGCCGTAGAGCTCCGCGATGTTCTCGGCGGTGAACCCCATGTGATAGCCGTAGAAGATCTCCCACAGGCCGTCGAAGACCATCAGGTCGAGCAGTTCCCCCCGAGCGCTTACGTCCATTCTGTAGCCCCATCGGGCCTTTGGCAGCCCATAGGGGACTCCGCTCATGTTCTCCATGCCGCCGGCTATCACTACCTCCGCCTCCCCCAACGTTATCGCCTGGGCCCCCAAGGTTATGGCCTTGAGCCCCGAGGCACAGACCTTGTTCACCGTGAAAGCGTTGGTCTCCTTGGGGAGCCCTGCGTAGATGGTGGCCTGTCGGGCCACGTTCTGACCCTGACCGGCCTGAAGGACGTTCCCCATGATGACCTCGTCGACGTGAACCGGCTTGAGGGCATCGTCCCAATCCTGATAGCCCTTTTCCAGCTCCGTCATCCCCTTTCCCTTCAGGGGATCGGGGGCCGTCTCCAGGACCTCGGGGGCAGGTTCTGGACGCAGCCCCACCCTCTTCAAGACCTTCTTTATCACCAAGGCGCCGAGCTTGACCACGGGTACATCCCTCAGAGACCCCCCGAAACTGCCTATGGGTGTGCGGACTCCACTGACTATCACCACCTCTCTCATCGGCTCGCTCCTTTTAGTAAAATTTTTCACAATTTTAGATAAAAGGCCCCTTCTTGTCAACGATCTCGTAGAACTTAGATCCTGCAGTCGATGATTGACTTAGAGGGCCCTTTTCTCTAAAATGCCCCCTTTGTGAGAAGGGGTTTTCTATCACCTTCTTTAAAGGAGGAAGACGATGTGGAAGAAGCAGCTCTTCTCCCCGGGCCCCACTCCGGTGCCGGAGAGGGTCCTTCTGGCCATGGCCCAGCCCCTTATCCACCATCGCGATCCGGCCTACGAAGGGATCTTCCAGGAGGTCCGCGAGGGGTTGAAATACGTCTTTCAGACCGAACAGGACGTACTGGTGTTGGCCTCCTCGGGCACGGGGGCCATGGAGGCGGCGGTGGTCAACACCCTGTCCTCGGGAGATGGCGTCCTGGTGGTGAGGGGTGGCAAGTTCGGCGAACGCTGGGGGGAGATCTGCGAGGCCTATGGTCTCAGGGTTGTGCCCCTGGACGTCACCTGGGGTGAGGCGGTCGACCCGATGCTGGTAGAACGGACCCTCGAGGCTGACCCATCCATCAGGGCCGTACTTGTGCAGGCCTGTGAGACCTCCACCGGGGTCCTTCACCCGGTGAAGGAGCTGGCCGAGGTGGTGAGGGGCCGCGAGGGGACCATCCTGGTGGTGGACGCCATCTCGGCCTTGGGGGCGGTGGATCTGCCCATGGACCGGTGGGGCATAGACGTGATGGTGGCCGGCTCCCAGAAGGCCTTGATGCTGCCCCCGGGCCTGGCCTTCGTCGCCCTGAGCGAGAAGGCCTGGGGCTTTGTGGGTCGGTCCAACCTGCCCAGGTACTACTTCGACCTGTCACAGGAGCGGTCCTCGCAGCAGAAGAACCAGAGCCACTTCACCCCGGCCATCTCCCTGGTGGTGGGGCTGAGGGAGTCCCTGAGGATGATCCGGGAGGAGGGGCTCCAGCAGGTCTTCAGGCGCCACGAACTCCTGGCTCGCGCCACGCGGGAGGCCGTGGTGGCCATGGGCCTTGAACTCCTGGCCCCCGAGGCCCCGAGCCCGTCCTTGACGGCCATAAAGGTCCCCCAAGGGGTGGACGGCGCAGGGCTGAAGAGATCCCTGGAGGAGGAGTTCGGCCTCGTGGTGGCGGGAGGGCAGGGACCTCTCAAGGGAAAGATCATCAGGATCGCCCACATGGGGTATTTCCAACCCGCGGACGTCCTACAGGTGATAGCTGCCCTCGAGGTGCAGCTCAAGAGGATGGGTTACCCCATCGAGTTGGGCAAAGGGGTAAGGGCAGCCCAAGAAGTCTTCGCTTCGTGAAGGAGGTGGCGATGAAGGTCTTGGTGGCGGACGACCTATCCCCTCAGGGCCTTGAGATCCTCAGGCAGGCCGAGGGGATCGAGGTGGAGGTGAAGACGGGCCTGCGGCCCGAGGAGTTGAAGGAGATCATCGGGCGGTACGAAGCCCTCATCGTCCGCTCGAGCACCAAGGTGACGGCGGAGATCATCGAGAGGGCCGAGCGCCTGAAGGTGATCGGCAGGGCCGGAACGGGGGTGGACAACATCGACGTGGAGGCGGCCACCAAGAAGGGGATCGTGGTGATGAACACCCCAGGTGGCAACGCCATGGCGGCGGCCGAACACACCCTGGCCCTACTCCTGGCCATCGCCCGCAACATCCCCCAGGCCGCCGCCTCTATGAAGGAGCGCAAATGGGAGAAGAAGCGCTTCGTGGGGGTGGAGGTCCAGGACAAGACCTTGGGGGTGATCGGCCTTGGCAACATCGGCAGGATAGTGGCCACCAAGGCCCAGGGGCTGGGGATGAGGGTCATCGCCTACGACCCCTACATATCACGTGAGCTGGCCCTGCAGAAGGGGATAGAGATGGTGGACCTGGAGGAGCTCTTCAGGCGTTCGGACATCGTCACCGTGCACGTCCCCAAGACCAAGGAGACCGAGGGGATGATAGACAGGGAGGCCATCTCCCGGATGAAGGACGGGGTGATGATCATCAACTGCGCCCGGGGCGGGATCGTCGACGAGGAGGCCCTTGCTGAGGCCTGCAGGCAGGGCAAGGTGCGGGCCGCGGCTGTGGACGTCTTCACTGAGGAGCCCCCTCCTGCCGACCACCCCCTGCTCGACCTCGACAACGTCGTCTGCACCCCCCACCTCGGGGCCTCCACCAGCGAGGCGCAGCTGAACGTGGCCCGGGCCATCGCCCAGCAGGTGGTGGAGTTCCTGACCACGGGGACCGTGCGCAACGCCGTCAACGTCCCCTCGGTGGACGCCGAGACCTTGGCGACCATCGGCCCCTACCTTAAGCTCGCCAAGCAGATGGGGGCCTTCTTCGGCCAGACCTCCCCCTTCCCGGTGCGCAAGCTCGTCATCGAGTACCAAGGGGAGGTGACCAGGTACAACGTGGCCCCCATAACAGCAGCGGTCCTCAGCGGACTGCTGCGTTCCTACCTGGAGGAGGGGATCAACGAGGTCAACGCCCCCTTTGTGGCCAGGGATCGGGGGATCGAGTACAGCGAGTCGAAGGTGAGCGAGGCGGCGGACTTCACCAGCCTCATAACGCTGCGCACCGAGGGCGACAGGGGGCGGCACCTGGTGGCGGGGACCCTCTTCGGCAAGAAGGAGCCGAGGCTCGTGACCATAAACGAGTACGCCGTGGAGGCGGTCCCGGAGGGGACCATCCTCCTGATAGATACGGAGGACAGGCCTGGGGTCATAGGCAACATAGGCATGACCCTCGGGGCCAAGGGCATAAACATCGGCAACATGCAGTTTGGGCGCGATAGGGTAGGGGGCAAATCCCTTTGCATCCTCCATCTCGACTCCGTACCCACCCTGGAGGTCCTGCGAGAACTCGAGGCCTTGCGCCACGTCCTGACGGTCAGGTTGGTACAACTCTAAGGGGGCCACAAAGAGGAGATCCCTATGCCCTGTGTGGTCGTAGTGGGGGTCCAGTGGGGGGACGAGGGTAAGGGGAAGGTGGTGGACCTGCTGGCCGAGGAGGCCGACGTCATCGTCCGCTTCCAAGGCGGCAGCAACGCCGGCCATACCCTCGTGGTCGGTGGGGAGAAGTTCGTCTTCCACCTGATCCCCTCCGGGATCCTCCGTCCCAACAAGAGGTGCGTCATAGGCAACGGTGTGGTGGTGGACCCCGAGGTGCTGCTGGAGGAGATAAGGAGCCTGAAGGAGAGGGGGTACCTGCAGGACGACTCCCAGCTCCTGGTGAGTGAGGCCGCCCAGGTGGTCATGCCCTACCACAAGGCGATAGACAAGGGCAGGGAGGGCCGTAGCTCCAAGCCCTTGGGCACCACCGGAAGGGGCATAGGTCCTGCCTACGAGGACAAGGTGTCCAGGGTAGGCATCCGTGTGGGCGACCTCCTGCACGAGGAGGTGCTGAGGGGAAAGCTGGAGAGGGCCCTGGAGGAGAAGAACCCTTACCTGGTCCACGTCCTCGGCCAGAGGGGTCTCGACCTCGATCCCCTCCTCGAGGAGATGCTCCGCTATGGCGAGAGCCTCCGTCCTTACATAGTCAACACCTCCCGCTTCCTGGCCGAGGAGATCGCCAGGGGCCGGAGGGTCCTCTTCGAGGGGGCCCAGGGGGCCTTGCTCGACGTGGACCACGGCACCTATCCCTACGTCACCTCCTCCAACACCGTGGCGGGGAACGCCTGCTGCGGGGCCGGTATCGGCCCCACCCAGATAGACTTCGTCCTGGGGGTCGTGAAGGCCTATACCACCCGGGTGGGGGGCGGTCCCTTCCCCACCGAGCTCCGGAACGGCACAGGGGACTACCTCAGGGAGCGGGGGGGAGAGTACGGCGCCACCACCGGGAGGCCACGGCGTTGCGGGTGGTTTGACGCCGTGGCGGTGCGACACGCCATCAGGGTCAACGGCACCGGGGGGCTCGCCCTCACCAAGCTCGACACCTTGACCGGCCTTGACCGGCTCCGGATCTGTACAGCCTATCGCCTCCATGGGGAACTGATCGAGGAGTTCCCCTCCGGAGCGGAGCTCCTTGAACGCTGCGAGCCCGTCTACGAGGAGGTGGAGGGCTGGAAGGAGGACCTTACGGGGAGGCGATCCCTCCTGGAGCTCCCCGCGGCTGCCCGCAACTACGTGGAACGGCTTCAGGAGCTCCTCGGGGTGCCCTTCTATCTGATCTCTGTAGGGGCGGAACGGGAGGAGACCTTCTTCCTAAAGGACCCCTTTTCTGAAGGCCGGTAAGGTGACGTCCCTGCGTACCCGCTTCCTCGGCCCCCCGTCCTTCCTGTCGAGGGCCCACCTCTTGGGGGGGACGAACTCGCGGAGGCGCTCGAGCTGGCCGAGCCTCTTCAGGCGTTCGTAGATCAGATGCCAGGCGCAGGGCTTCTCCGGGTCGACCTCGCAACTGCCCCCTTGGGAACCACCGCAAGGCCCGTTGAGCAGGCCCTTCGCGCACCGCGTCACCGGACAGATGCCCCCTGTGCGTTCCAGCACACAGTCCCCGCAGGCCTTGCACATCTCCACCCAGGTCCCGTCCCCCTGATAGGAGCCTATGAAGGCGGTGTTCAGGGCTGGCACCACCGGCCTGTCCTCGAGCAGCTCGGCCAGGGTCTGGACCCCCGCCCCACAGGCCAGGGATACCACCAGGTCGAAGCGCTCCCGCCAATCGTCCAAGTACTCCGTCAGGAACTCGGGCTCACATTGCCTCTCAATCCCTGAGGCCTCAACTTGAGGTCCCTCGCCGTCGATCATGGCCTTGGCCCTGATCTGGGAGGCCAACTGGCGGGCCTCCCTCTCGCCGCCGGAGAGGCAGACGGCCGTGCAGGTGTTGCAGCCGAGGACCAAGATCCTCTTGTAACCCTGTACCATCCGGAGGATCTCCTCCAAGGGCTTCTCATTGGCCACGATCACCTGAGCACCTCCTTGGGCCGGACCCACTGGGCCCAGCGCTCCCCCTCGACCAGCCTACGACACCGCTCGCAGAGGGGCTCCCCCTTGCGATCCTCCTCCGGGAGCTTCTGGATCTGCACCTCGCTGGCCACCACCGCCCCGCAGCGACTACAGAGCACCACCTTGAAGGTCGCGGCCTCCACCCATCGTCCCTCCGTCAGATCCTCCAGCAGGATGGCCCCCTCGGGACAGTTCCTCCAGCAGAGGCCGCACCTGGCGCATCGGGCGAGGTTATGAGATATAGTGACCCTTTCCCCTTCCCTCGTCGCCCGAAGGGCCTGAGCCGGACAGTTCTCCACAGGCGAGACAGCCGCTGCAGAGGTCCTCCCTTATGAGGTAAGGTTTGTTCATCATGGCGAACTCTACTTGGGCCTTTTTGGATTCTAACTCGAAGGGGTGGGGACGTCAAGGAACAATTCGTTCAGAATGAGGAACATAATGGGGCCAAGGGATAGTGATGGCCCCCTGGGGGCAGTGGGAGGCACAGAGGCCGCACTCCTCGCAGAACTCCTCCTCTATCTTGGCCCTCTCCCCCTCGAGGTAGATGGCCCTCGGCGGACAGACCTCGAGGCACCTTCCGCAACCTGTACAGAGGTCCTCCTCTACCAC
>QMLK01000005.1 GCA_003646705.1 Deltaproteobacteria bacterium
CTTTGGCCCCAGTTCTTCGTGGAGTTGATAGGGAGGATCTTGCCGTAATGTTGGTGGGCTTCATCGCGTGGCTGAGGAAGCACATCCGAGGGCTCAGGAACTTGCTGGTGGCCTATCTGCTGGCCCTGGTGGTCCTGGACTTCCTGTTGGCGAGGCATCATCCCCATTACTGGTTCGACGAGGTCTTCGCCTTCTGGGCGGCCTTCGGGATCGCTGGTTGTTTCCTCTTGATAAAGGCCTCCAAGGGCACGGCCCACCTCTTCCTCTCCAAGCCGGAGGACTACTATGGGAGCTGGTGAGGCCTGGATACATCCCGGCTTTCTCTTCCTCTTCGGGTGCCTGCTGATACCGCTGCTCAGGGGCAGGGTGAAGAAGTTCTACCTGCTGCTGATCCCGGCCCTGTCCATCGCCGCGGTGGCCTTCATGAAGGAGGGGGTCTACTGGAAGAGCCACTACCTGGGCCTGGAGATCGTGCTGGGGCGGGTAGACAAGTTGAGCCTCTGTTTCGCCTGGGTCTTCACCATCATGGCCTTCCTCGGGAGCCTCTACGGGCTTCACCGCCCGGAGGACGGCCATCATATAGCCGCCTACTGTTACGTGGGCAGCTCCCTGGGGGCCGTCTTCGCAGGGGACTACCTGTCGCTGTTCGTCTTCTGGGAGTTGATGGCGGTCTCCTCGGTGTTCCTGGTCTGGTACAGGGGGGTGCCGCAGTCGGTCAGGGCGGGCTTCCGCTACCTGCTGGTGCACGTCTTCGGGGGCTTGAGCCTCTTCATGGGGATGATGATGCGCTACTGGTCGACCGGCTCCCTCGTCTTCGACCGGATCCCCACAGGGGCGGCGGGCCTCCCCGAGTACCTAATCTTGGCCGGTTTCGCGCTCAACGCGGCGGTGATACCGCTTCATGCGTGGCTGCCCGATGCCTATCCCGAGGCCACGGTGGAGGGGGCGGTGCTGATGTCCGCCTACACCACCAAGACGGCCGTTTACGTCCTGGCCAGGGGGTTCCCGGGCTACGAGGTCCTGGCCATCCTCGGCACCGCCATGACGGTCTACGGCGTCTTTTACGCCGTGATCGAGAACGATATGCGCCGGGTCCTGGCCTACCACATCATCAGCCAGGTGGGCTACATGGTGGCGGGGGTCGGTATCGGCACGGCCATGACGGTAAACGGGGCCTGCGCCCACGCCTTCGCCCACATCATCTACAAGGGGCTGCTCTTCATGGGGGCGGGGGCGGTGCTCTACATGGTGGGGACCTCCAAGCTCTCCGAACTCGGGGGGCTCTGGCGCTACATGCCCTGGACGATGGTCTTTTACATCGTGGGGGCCGTCTCCATCAGCGGCTTTCCGCTCTTCAGCGGCTTCGTCTCCAAGACCATGACCGTCAGCGGGGCCCACGAGGCGGGAAGGCCCATCCTCATGGCCCTGATGGAGCTCGCCGCCATCGGTACCTTCCTCTCGGTGGGCCTCAAGGTCACCTACTTCGCCTTCTTCGGGAAGGACTCCGGCAAGGTGGCCAAGGAGCCCCCCCAGAACATGCTCTGGGCCATGGCGCTGGCCTCCCTGCTCTGCTTCGCCATCGGGGTATACCCCAAGATGCTTTACGTCCTTTTGCCCTTCGAGGTGGAGTACCGCCCCTACACGGCCCATCACCTCCTGGAGACCCTGCAGCTGCTCTCCTTTACGGGCCTGGTCTTCTTCCTACTGGTGAAGAAGCTCGAACCCGAGCCCAAGGTCAACCTCGATATGGACTTCTCCTACCGGATGGGGGCGAAGTACTTCATGTGGTTCGACGAGAAGGTGATAGCGGTGCTTGATGCCATCTGGGGGGAGATCTGGAAGATCTTAGGGCTCCGGGCCCTCTTCGGCGGTGCGAAGGCCTCGGTGGCCTTCGACCAGGTCGGCATCGACGGGGTGGTGGATGGGACGGCCTATGGCGTCCGAGGCATAGGTGGCTACGTGAGGAGGCTTCAGTTGGGGAGCCTCCAGCTCTACATCGCCTTGGGGACGGCCATGGTCTTCATCATATTGGCCTTGGCGGTACTGGAGTGAGGAGATGGAACTAGAGTTGGCCATGAATCAGCTCCCCTATCCGATCCTCTCCACGGTGATCTTCGTGCCGCTGTTCGGGGCCTTGCTGTTGTTGCTCTTCGAACGGGAAGGGACGGTGAAGGGGATTGCCTTGGGTGCCACCTTGCTCAACCTACTCCTCTCCCTGCCGCTGCTGCTGCGCTTCGACCCCCGGTTGGTGGGCTTCCAGTTCGCCGAGCTCAAGGACTGGTTCCCCTCCCTTGGGGCCCGTTACGCCCTGGGCGTGGATGGCATCAGCATGCCGCTCATCATGTTGACGGCGCTGCTCAGTCCCCTCTGCGTGCTCTGCTCCTGGCGGGCCATAGAGTACCGGGTCAAGGAGTTCATGTTCTGCATCCTGTTGATGGAGACGGCCATGATCGGGGTCTTCTCGGCCCTCGACTTCGTGCTCTTTTACATCTTCTGGGAGGCGATGCTGATCCCGATGTACCTCCTGATCGCCATCTGGGGAGGACCGCGGAAGGATTACGCCTCCATAAAGTTCTTCATCTATACCCTGGTGGGGAGCGTGCTGCTGCTTGTGGCCATCATCGCCCTTTATCTGCACAACGGCACCTTCTCGATCCCCGAGGCCCTGTTCAAGGGCTACAGCTTCCGGTTCCAGTACTGGGTCTTCTTGGCCTTCGCCATAGCCTTCGCCATAAAGGTCCCCATGTTCCCCTTCCACACATGGTTGCCTGCGGCCCACGTGGAGGCCCCTACCGCAGGGAGTGTGTTCCTCGCCAGCGTGCTGCTCAAGATGGGGACCTACGGCTTCATGAGGTTCTGCTTGGGGATCACGCCGAGGGCCAGCGTCCATTTCGCGCCACTGATGGTAGTGCTGTCGATCGTGGCCATCATCTACGCGGGCTTCGTCTGCCTCGGCCAGGAGGACATGAAGAGGCTCATCGCCTACTCGAGCGTGGCCCACATGGGCTTTGTGACCCTGGGGATCTTCTCCTTCACCCTCTGGGGGTTCAAGGGGGCGCTCTTTCAGATGTTGAACCACGGGGTGACCACCGGAGCGCTCTTCCTCTGCGTGGGGATCATCTACGAGAGGACCCATTCGCGGCTCATCGAGGACAACTCGGGTCTGGGTAAGGTGATGCCGCTCTATGTGGCCTTTCTGGGGCTCTTCTGTTTCAGCTCCTTCGCCTTCCCCGGGACCAACAACTTCGTGGGGGAGTTCTTCGTGCTGCTGGGCGTCTTCGGCGTCAACAAGGCCGCGGGCTTGGCGGCCATCCCAGGGGCGGTGTTGGCGGCGGCCTATATGTTGAGGCTCTTGAAGCGGATCACGTGGAGGGAGGAGGGGGAACAGGCCCCCTTGGCGGACCTCAATACGAGGGAGGTGATATACCTCTTGCCCCTGGCCGTGGCGGTGATCTGGGTGGGGCTCGCCCCCAAAGGGCTCAGCGCGGTGATGGAGCCCACCCTTCAGGCGTTGATCGAGGCCCTAAGGGTCTACCTCTGATGAGGGGAGTGCGGGATGGGTTGGTACGCTCCTGAGCTCTTCACCTTCTGCTCCTTCTTGGTCTACTTCCTCATCTCCTTGCGGAAGGGGACGAGGAGGTATGTGCGGTTCCTTGCCCAAGTCCTCTCCTTCCTGGGGCTGATCATCGCCGGGGCCTCCATCCTTGAGGAGGGGGAGTTCTTCGCCGGGGCCTACCGGGTGGACCTCTTCAGCCAGGTCTTCAAGCTGCTGCTGGCCCTCGGGCTCTTTCTGGTCTTCGCCATGGGGCGGCGCTCCCCGGAAGAGGTGGAGGAGGGGTATCTGCCCGAGTTCTACATGTTCCTCACCCTCGGGACCCTTGGGCTAATGATGCTGGTGAGTTCCGTGGACCTCATCTCCCTTTTCATCGCCCTGGAGCTCTCCTCCTACTCCATCTACGTGATCGTGCCCTTGAGACGGGGACATGGGGCGGTGGACCTCGAGGCCGCTGCCAAGTACATCTTCTTCGGTGCCATCGCCTCGGGGGTGATGCTCTACGGGATGGGCTACCTCTACGCCCTGACGGGATCGACCAACCTCCATCACGTCCTGGAGGGCCTTCGGGAGGTGGCCCTTGAGCCCATGGGTGTCATGGCCTTGGTGCTGACGCTCGTGGGGTTCTTCTTCAAGCTGTCCCTCTTCCCCCTCCACTTCTGGGCACCGGACATCTACGAAGGGTCCTCCCACCTCACCACCACCTACATCGCCACCGTGCCCAAGGTCGGGGCGGTGGCGCTGCTGCTGCGGTTGGCCTTTCTGGCCCCCCAGGAGGCCAAGGCCTTCGTCGAAGTCTTGGTGGTCCTTTCGGCCTTGTCCATGACGCTGGGCAATCTAGTGGGCCTTGTGCAAAGGGACCTCAAGAGGCTCCTAGCCTATTCGGGGATCGCCCACGCTGGATACGTGATGTTGGGGGTCCTCGCCTTAAGCGGGGAAGGAGGGGCTTCGGCGACCTACTACATGGCTGTGTACCTGCTCATGAACCTCGGCCTCTTCCTCGTGGTGGTGATCCTGTCGCGGCGGGGCGAGAACGTCCTGATCGAGGACCTGAAGGGCCTCTATCGGAGGGCGCCGCTTCTGGCCTTCACGCTGGCCGTGTCCGCCTTCTCGTTGGCGGGTATCCCCCCCACTGGCGGCTTCATAGGCAAGCTGCTCCTGTTCACCGCTGCCTTCAAGGCAGGGCATCTCGTCCTGGTGATCGTGGCCACGGTGAACACGGCCATCTCCCTCTTCTACTACCTCAACCTGGTGAGGTACTCCTATTCCCGCGAGCCGGAGGGGACCTCCGAAGGGGTGGCCCTGAGCTGGGGCGAACGGGTCCTCTGCTACCTCTACATAGTCCTCATAATCTATACAGGTCTGTTCCCCGGCCCGTTGATGAGGATCTTCGAGGCCGCTTCCCTGGCCCTCTGAGGCCTCAGCCGATGGGAAAAGTTTCCCCAGGGGAGAAGGGACTTCCCGCCCCTTTGGGGTCCCCTTCCGTGTAGAGGTCCCTCCTTCGTCGGAACATAATTTGCTTGAAGATCTCCATAGGTTTTAGAACGCAGCGCCGGGCGCTTCGCTGCCAGAGGGTCATGGGATGAGGACCATCAGATTTCGCCTAATCCTGGGGGCCTTGGTGACCATCGTCGGGGTCCTCCTCGCGGTGGTCCTCTCCCAGTTCTTCATCTCCTCGAGGATCGCCGACGAATTGCTCAGGGAGGAGGCAGAGAGAGTGAGGGGGGTGGCAGAAGTCCTCATCTCGAAGAGGCTCGATAGGGCGGAGCGCCTCAGCCAGCTCCTCCTGAAGAGGGAGGATTTTCTACAGGCGGTCCAGCGGCTGCTCTCCTCCGGTGATGAGGCCCCATGCCGTAAGGTGTTGAGGCCGGTGGTTGCTGGGGAGGTAGCGGCGGTGGCGGTCCTCAGCCCTGATGGCCTACCGCTTCATGTGACGGGCAACGCCGACCTGCAGGCCCTCGGTCCCGTGGTGCTGCCCAAGAGCGAGCTGAGGGTCCGGTCGCGTACAGGACGGGCGGAGATCCATCTCCTGCGCCCCCTTCTTTCTGGAAGGAGGGGATTCCTCGACGTGGTGGTCTCCTTGGACCCATCCTGGGTCGATGAGGTCCGTCAGCTCACCGGTCACTGGGTCGCCCTGATGAAGGGCGGGAAGGTGTGGGTGAGCGGTGAGGGGACGGGGGAGGGCCCCACCGCAGTCCTCCCCCTCGCAGTGGGCGAGGAGGCCTTTGCCCTCAGGGTCCAGGTGGAGGCCTCCGCCATCGGGCGGATGAAGGACTTCTCCCTCCGTATGGCCTTCCTGGTGGCCGGGGGGATCCTGCTCCTTTCCCTCCTTGGGGCCACCTGGGCCAGCGGCAGGATCTCCGCCCCCTTGGAGCGACTGGCGAGGATGGCCAAGGAGGTGGCCAAGGGGAACTACTCCCTGGATTTCTCCCGCTTCTCCGAGCTCGAGGAGATAAGGACCATCGAGGAGGCCTTTGGACAGATGGCCTCGGCTGTCCGAAGCACCATCGCCCAACTCGAGGAGGTCATCAAGAGGGTCCAGGAGGAGAGCCTGAGGGCGGAGCTGGAGGCCTCCAAACTTCGCTCCATGATCGAGGGGATGGAGGAGGGGATCGTGGTGCTGGACGGGGAGGATCGCGTGGTGGAGGTGAACTCCTGGTTCTTGAAGCGTGTGGGGCTGAGGAAGGAGGAGGTCATCGGCAAGGAGGTCTGGGCCTTTCACAAGGAGGAGACCAACGCCAGGATCAGGGCCCTTCTGGACGAATTCCGTTCCGGCGAGGTCACCAAGGGACGGAAGTGGGAGCAGGAGATAATGGGGATGTGGGTGAGCATGAGGCTCCAGCCCATCTACTTCGGCGGCTCATACAGCGGTGTGATCCTCAACGTCATAGACGTCACCGAGTTGGTGGAGGCGCGACAGGAGGCCGAGGCCGCAAGCCGCGCAAAGAGCGAGTTCTTGGCCACCATGAGCCATGAGATCCGTACGCCCATGAACGCCGTGCTGGGGATGGCCGAGCTGCTCTCGGATACCCCCCTTTCGGCCGAGCAGCGGGATTACCTGGAGATGCTGAAGCTTTCGGCCGAGAACCTCTTGGAGGTCATCAACGACATCCTCGATTTTTCCAAGATAGAGGCCGGAAGGCTTGAACTGGAGTCCAAGGAGCTGGATCTGCACGAGCTGTTGGAGACCACCACCGTGACCCTGGCCTCGAGGGCCCATAAGAAGGGGCTCGAGCTCCTCTGCCACATCGAGCCTGGGGTGCCCCAGAGGATCGTGGGGGACCCCGTCAGGCTGCGCCAGGTGTTGGTCAACCTCATCGGCAACGCCATAAAGTTCACCGAGGAGGGCCAGGTGGTGGTGGGGGTGAGGGAGCTCGAGCGGCGAGACGGTGAGACGGTCCTCGAGTTCAGCGTGGCCGATACCGGCATCGGGATCCCCAAGGACAAGCAGCAGAGGATTTTCGAGAGCTTCACCCAGGCCGATGCCTCCACCACCCGCAAATACGGGGGCACGGGACTCGGTCTGGCCATCTCCAAACAGCTTGTGGAGAAGATGGGGGGGAGGATCTGGGTGGAGAGCGAGCCCGGGGTGGGTTCCACCTTCTACTTCACCATCCGTGCCCCGGTGGCCGAACCCGAGGTGCAAGAGGAGGTAATCCCCCGCGAGGTCAAGGGCCTGAGGGTGCTGGTCGTGGACGACAACGCGCTGAACCGGTTGATATTGCGGGAAACCCTGACGGCCTGGGGGATCGTCCCTACGGAGGCCGCCGATGGCCCCTCGGCCCTTCGAGCCATGGAGGAGGCCTTAAGGGATAGTCGACCCTTCCAGCTCGTGCTGCTCGACAAGAAGCTCGGCCAGGAGGACGGCTTCGAGGTGGCCAAGGAGATGAGGAGGATGGAGGGCTACCGGGAGGTCCCCATCCTGCTGCTCAGCTCGAGTGAAGGGATGGGGGATAGGGATCGGGCTCAGGAGGTGGGCATAAGGGAGGTATTGCTCAAGCCCATAAGGCGCTCCAAGCTCTACGATGCCATCGTCAGGGTGGTTGCCGTGAGGGAGCGCGGCGCCGCACAAAAGGAGATCCCCTCGGTCCTCAAGGGCAAACCCCTCAAGGTGCTGCTGGCCGAGGATAACCCCGTGAACCAGAAACTCGCTTTGAAGCTCCTCGAGAGGCAGGGCTGGAAGGTCACAGTGGCTTCGGATGGCAGGGAGGCCGTGGAGCGGGCCAAGGAGGAGGACTTCGATCTCATCCTCATGGACGTCCAGATGCCCGAGATGGACGGCCTTGAGGCCACCAGGGCCATAAGGGAATGGGAGAGGGACAAGGGGAGGCACACCCCTATCGTGGCCCTCACGGCCCACGCCTTTGAGGAGGACAGGCGCCGGTGCCTCGAGGCGGGGATGGATGCCTACTTGAGCAAGCCCATAAAGGTCCAAGAGCTCTTCAAGACCATAGAGGCCCTGCTGTCCGACCACGAAGGGGAGGCCGAGGAGCCCGAGGAGGAGGCCTCCCAAGGGGAGGTCAAGGCGGCCTTCGATGTGGGAAAGGCCCTCGAGATGGCAGGGGGAGACGTCGAGTTTCTGAAGGAGCTGGTGGAGATCTACCGCTCCGACTACCCGGACAAACTCTCCAAGATCCGCCAGGCCTTAAAGGACGGGGATGCCAAGACCCTCTATGAGACGGCCCACAGCCTGAAGGGGGCCTCGGGGAACCTGGGCCTCGGGAGGGTCTACGAGCTGGCCCTCGAGATCGAGCGGATGGGCAAGGAGGGGAGGCTCCAAGGGGCCGAGGAGGTCCTCGGGGAGCTTGAGGAGGAGCTCAGGAGGTTCGAGGAGCTCGTCTCCCAGGAGGGGTGGGAGAGCTCCTTCACGGCCGCGGCTTGATCCCCGAAGGCCGACTCACCACCTCACGTACTTCGGGAGGAAGGTGGCCAGGTCCGGGAAGACCATCAGCAGGACGATGGTGAGGATGATCCCGCCTACGAAGAAGAGGGCCCCCTTGAAAATGGTCTCCAGCGCGACCTCCGAAGCGATCCCCTTGAGCACGTAGACGTTCACCCCCACCGGTGGGCTTACCACCCCCACTTGGCTCACCAGTACGATGATGACGCCGAACCAGATGGGGTCGAAGCCGAGGTCGATCACCACGGGGTATATGATGGGCACCGTCAGCACCACCAGGGCCATGGCGTCGATGAAGCATCCCCCTACCAGGTAGAAGAGGCAGATGATCCCGAGGACCACCTCGGGGGCAAGCTCCAGCCCCCTCACCCAGTCGACCAGGATGAAGGGAATCCTGGTGATCGCCATGAAGTGGCCGAAGACCGTGGCCCCGGCGATGAGGAAGAGGATCATGCAGGAGGTCCTGACCCCATCTATGGTGGCCTCGAGGAACCCCCTCCAGGTGAGTCCCCTCCTCAGGAGCCCCATGGCCAGGGCCCCCACGGCGCCGATGCTCCCAGCCTGGGTAGGGGTGAACCAGCCCGCGAAGAGCCCCCCCATGGTCACACCGAAGAGCGCTATGGCCTCGAAGACCCCTGAGAGGGCCTTTATCTTCGTCCTCCAGGTGGTGGCCGGTCCAGCGGGCCCCCACAGGGGCTTGATGTAACAGAGGAACAGGACCGTCAGGGTGAAGAGGCCGGCCAGGACCAGTCCGGGCAGCACCCCCGCGATGAAGAGCTTCCCGATGGACTGTTCGGTCAAGATGCCGTAGACGATGAAGATGGTGCTCGGGGGGATCAGGATCCCCAGGGTGGCGGCCGTGGCGATGCAGCCGGTGGCCAAGGTGTCGTCGTATCTGTAGCGCTTCATCTCAGGGTAGGCGATCTTTCCGATGGTGGCCACCGTAGCGGAGGTGGAGCCGCACACCGCGGCAAAGCCGGCACAGGCCATCACCGTGGTTATGGCCAAGCCGCCCCGCAATTGGCCGAAGGAGTCGTAGGCCGCCTTGTAGAGCCTCTCGCTGATGCCGGAGGCGAAGGCGTAAGCGCCCATCAGGACGAAGGTGGGGATGACTGTCAAGGGGTAGGAGTTGAAGACGGTGAAGAGGTCTCGTACCAATATCTTGCAACCCGCAGTGGGGGAGGACAGGTAGCAGTACCCCACCCAGCCCACAAAGGCCATGGCGAAGGAGACGGGCATCCTGAGCATGAACAACAGCAGCAGGAGCCCTATGCCGATGAGGCCTACCACTACGGGGTCCATCTACGTCCGTCCCCTCAAGGATCGTAAGAACTCCCGCCCGAGCAGGAGGAAGAGGAGGAGGCCGGAGAAGCCGAGGATATAGGCGAAGGGATAAAGGGGTATCTTCACCGTACCGGTCACCTCTCCGGCCACCTCCAAAGACCGCCCGTAGAGGAAACCCTCCCACGCCACCACGGCGAAGAGCACCGCCCCAAGGAGGGCCATGAGGGCTATGATGGCCCTCCGGAGCCCTGGGGGCAGTTTGGCCACGAACATCTCCACCTGCACATGTCGGCCACTGAGCAGCGCATCGGCCCCTGCAAGGGCCACCGCCACCAACTGGGCCAGGGCCACAAATTCATAGGAACCGGCCAAGGGGCTGCGGAAGAGCTTGCTGCAGATGACGTCTACGAAGGTCACCCCGACCATGAAGACGAGGGCCACAGCCCCAGTCCACGAACCCATCCTGACCAGCCGTTCCAGCATCTGTCCCATCCGGAGGCGGGGATGGGTCCCCGCCTCCTGCCTTTTCACTATTTGACCCTTATCGCCTCGGGACCAGTCACGGACTTTATGCCGTATTCGATCTGCTTCTTGGTCCAGTACTGGATGCGGTCCTTGATGAAGGAGACCATCCCTTCGAGCTCAGCCTTGTTGAAGCCCGCCCGCTGTAGCTCCTTCAGGTAGCTCTGCGTCATGGGGCTTACGGCCTCCTTCCACCGCTTCATCTCCTCGGGGGGCAGGGGGATGAACTTCACCCCCTTCTCCTTGCCCGCCTTCAGCCCTATGAAGTCGACCCTGTTCCAGACGAGGGCCGCCCTCTCCTCGAACTCCCCCGAGACCTTCTCGAGGAGCTTCTGCACCTCTGGAGGTAGACCGTCCCAGACCTCCTTGTTCATCACCACGTAGAAGGTGTAGATGTTGGCGGCCTCCCAACAGAGGGTCACGTATTTGGCCACCTCGGCGAGCCTGAAGGCCTTAAGGGTCTCTATGGGGGTCATGCAGCCATCTACTACCCCGCGGGCCATGGCCTCGTACACCTCATTCATGGGGACCGGTTTCGGGGTGGCCCCAAGGGCCTTGAGCAATTCCCCCACGCGTCCAGGGCCTCTTACGGTCAAGCCCCGCAGGTCTTCCAGCTTGTAGACGGCCTTCTTGGCGAGGATTAACTGGTTGGGGGGACAGGTGTTGAACCAAAGGACGTGGACCTTGGCCCATTCCTTGGGCTTGAACTTGCGGTAGAAGTCGTTGGCCACATGCGATGCCACCCATGCGCTCGGGTAGCCATGGGGCAGGTCGACGATCTCGGTGACCGGGAAGCGCCCCCTGGTGTACTCGATGTGGGAAAAGCCTATGTCGGCGATCCCCTGGACTACCCCATCGTAGACCTTGGTCGCCTTGAGCAGCGATCCCCCTCCGAAGAAGTCGATCTTCACCTTCCCGTTGGTCCTCTGCCCCACCTCGGCGCAGAACTCCTCCAAGAGCTTGGACTGCTTGGCAGCGGTGGGGAAGTAGGAGGCGAATTTGAGCCTGATCGTCTTCGGCCCCGCCTCCGCTGCGGTGGCCAAAGCGACCATCAAGGCCCCTGCCAATAATAAAAAAATCGTCATCCTCTTCATCTCCTCACCTCCCTCTTGTCTTTTTATGATGTGATGGTGCCAATTCTAAGGTCCTCTTCACCTCTGCGTAAAGGAGATCGGCGAACTCGGGGTCGTTTATGTGGAGCTCTACCTCCATCACCTCTATTCCCTCCCGGAGGTTGCCCAACAGGGCTTCGATGAGGGCCCTGTCGGCCTCCGGATCGTAGAAGACCCCTCCTTCCCTGTCCCAGATCGAGAACCCCTTCAGGGGGACGATCACCTTCACCGGCGCCCGTGCCCGGTTGAGCTTCTCGGCCATCGTCCTTCCGACGAGCTCCATCTCCTGGGCCTCGAGCCTCATACAGGTGGCCTGGGGGTTGTGGCGATGGAGCCTCCGTTCCCTGTAACGGGGTGGAACGGTATCCGGCGAGAGGAAGTTGATGAAATCGGCGTTGCCGGGGGTTACCACTTGGGGGATGCCCAGGCTTCCCGCCACCTCCATCCTGTGGGGGCCTGCCGAGGCCAATCCGCCGAAGAGGTAGTTGCCGATCTCGTTGACGGCCAGCTCCACCACTACCTCCGCCCCCTCCTCCTGGAGGAACTCCTCCATGGCCCTGCCGCCCACGCCCAGGGCGTGGAAGACCACCACCTCGAGGCCATCGGCCTCCAAGCGATCCTTGAGCCGCAGTCCACAGGCGGTGGTGGTCCCCAGCATGCTCATGGCGATCAGCGGGTGATCCTCCTCCTTGGCGATGACCCCTCCTTGGACCATCCCCACGATGGCCCCTGCTGCGTTCTGGAGGACCCTTTTGGTGAGGCGGTTGAGCCCAGCGATGTCCGCCACTGAGGGCGCTATCAGGATGTCCCTCGTCCCCACGTAGGCCCCAGCCCCGGCTTGGGCCACCTTGGTGGAGACCAGCAGTTTCGGAAAGCCCACCGGCAGTCCCTGGAGACCCCGGGAGGCCATGGCGGAGCCCTGTCCTCCACCTATGGCCAGGACCCCGTCTATCTCCCGCTGTCTGTGGAGCCTTTGCAGCAGGAGGGCCAGGCCTTGAGTCATCCCCTCGATGGCCTCGCCCTCGTCCCCCCCTCGGAGCAAGTCCGCCAACTCCAGTCCCGCCTCCCTCAGGACCTCCTGCCGGGAGATGTCGGGCCGAAAAGGCGGAGGCCCCAAGAGCCCGATGTCGATCACCAAGGTCTGGAGTCCCCTTGCCTCTATGGCCTCCTTCAGGAAGCGCAGTTCCTCCCCCTTGGTGTCCAGGGTCCCTATAAGGGCTATCCTCTTCCTATCCCCCATCCCTCATTGAAAGAGCTCCGGGAACTTGGCCTTCACCCTCTCCCTCAACTCCTCCGAAGCCCTGTTGACGGGAGGGAACTGGTCCTTCCAGTGATAGGGTCTGCAGGCGTTGATGAGGACCTTGGCGGTGGTGAAATCCCTCCGGGACCGCTTCTCAGGAGGTATCATAGGGTCCAAAGGGCTGGTGAGGAAGCCGGGGACGATGTCGATGTAGTGTTCGGGATCACAACGGGTACAGACCGCCCAGAGGACCTCCTCCCAGTCGGAGGGGTCGATGTCCTCGTCCACCGTTATGATGTACCTGCCGGTGCATGCCCCCCCTTGGAGGATCGCCCCGGCCAAGGCTGCCACCTGCTTGGCATGGCCGAGGTACCTCTGCCTCAGCGAGATGACCACCACCACGCGGTTCCCCGGGCCGTGAACGTACACGCCCTGGATGTCCGGAATCCCCAACTTCTCCAGCTCCATCCAAAGGGGCACGGCGGTGTGCAGCGGTATGGGGAACCAGGTGTTTACCGGTGGCTTCACGGGGGGTTGACCGTGGATGATGGGGTCGTCCCTGAAGTAGATCCTCTTTATCCTCACCACCGGTTCGTCCCTGCGGCCCGAGGCGTAATACCCCGTCCATTCCCCGAAGGGCCCCTCTGGGCGCCCTTGCACCGAGGGGGGAGGGGAGAAACCCTCTATGGCGATCTCGGCCTTGGCCGGTATGGGGAGGCCGGTCTCCTTCCCTATGATCACCTCCACCGGCTCCCCTTGCAGGTATCCGGCCATGTCGTATTCTGAGATCCCCCACGGCAAGGCCATGGTGGAGACGCCGAAGAGCAGCGGCTGCTGTCCAAAGCACATGACCACGGGGCACTCCTGTCCCCGTGCCCAGTACTTCTCCCTCATGATGGTGGCGTGTTTGCCGGGGGAGGCGTAAAAGGAGAGGGTCTTGGAGTCGTGGATCATGACCCGATAGGTGCCGAAGTTGACCCAGCCCTCCTCCGGGTCTCGGGTGATGGTTATGACCCCCGTGCCTATGTACCTTCCGCCGTCCCCCTCGTGCCACTTCGGGGCCGGGAATTGGAGGACGTCCACCCCTTCTCCCTCCATGACGTTCTCCATTATGGGCCCCTTGTCGACCACCTTCGGCGGCACCGGGGAGAACTGACTCCACCTCTCCTTCCAGTACCTCACCACCTCTAAGTTGCTCAGCTCTTCAGGGATGCCGAAGGCGATCTTCTGGAAGTCAGCGCGATGGAGGATGTTGGTGGCGATGCGAAAACCCGGAGGATACCCCTTGATCTGATCGAAGAGGAGGGCGGGCCCCCTCCTCTCGGCCATCATCTCGTTGATGGCGCCGATCTCGAGGTCCCAATCGGCCCCCTTTACCACGCGGACTTCCCCTCTCTTCTGCAAGAGGGAGATGAATTGGCGCAGATCCTCGGGCACTTTGGTCATCTTCTTCCTCCTGGCCGATAATTTCAAGACCCAATTTTAAAAGGGCCCAGATCCTTGTCAAATATAAAAACTCGATCCTCCAATAACCTCAAGTTATCCTTGTGTTTGGGGATCAAAGTGATACAATGTTATGCGTGAACGGTCGGCTGGAGCATTCCCTCAACTATCTGCGGGTCTTTTACGAGGTGGCCTGTTGCAAGAGCTTCACCCGCGCGGCCGAGAGGCTCCACATCTCGCAACCGGCGGTCACTCGTCAGATAAAGAACCTGGAGGAGATCCTCGGGGTGGCCCTCTTCAACCGGGGCAGCACCCCGGTGGAGCTCACCCCCGCTGGCAAGGCCCTTCTATCCTACGCCGAGAGGGCCTTTGCCCTCATCGAAGAGGCCGAAGAGGCCCTGGTACGTTATCGGAGGGAGGCGATCCTGAGGATCGGGACCACCAAGGGGTACTCCAAATCCACCATGCCCGGGATCATCTCGCGCTTCCAGGAGGAGAACCCGGGGGTGAAGATCGTGTTGCAAGTGGACAGTTCCAAGGCGCTGCAGGAGGGCGTCCTCAAGGGGGAGCTCGACCTGGCCATCTTGGCCAACCCCGATTTCGGGGAGAAGTCCCTGCTCTTCATCCCCTTCCGTCGGGAGGCCTTGGTCTGCATCGCCTCCCCCCGCCTGTCCCTCGATTCGAACCTCAGGGCCCTTCCCCTCGGGAGGGTGATCGAGTTCCCCTTCATCGTGAGGGAACGGGGCTCAGGCACCCACAAGGTGGTGATGGAGGCCTTCGAAGGCCTGGGCCGAAGGCCTATGGTGTTGGTCGAGGCCTCAAGCCCCGAGTTCATCAAGGAGTGGGTGAGGGCGGGCAAGGGCCTTTCCATCGTCACCGCC
>QMLK01000006.1 GCA_003646705.1 Deltaproteobacteria bacterium
AAGAAGTTGATCCAGGAGATCATCGCCGAGGAGGACCCACGAGCCCCTTACAGCGACCAGCGCATCGTGGAGATCCTCAAGGCCCGTTACGGCTTGGAGATAGCCCGTAGGACCGTGGCCAAGTACAGGGAAGGCCTGGCCATTCCCTCTTCCAAGGAGAGGAGGCGGACTTGGTAGCAAAGTTGACAGGGAGAGGGGCTTGGTCTAAAGTCATGGGGCGAAGATGTTAGGGCGCCCTTTTTGGAGGAAGGGTGAATGCAGGTTCAGATAACCTTTCGCAACATGGCCCCGGAGGAGGGGATAAAGGAGTACGTCCAGAAGAAGGCCCTGCGGCTCAAGAGGTTGCTCAACGAGCCCATTGAGATGAGGGTGATCCTGGAGTCCGAGAGGTTTCGTTACCTGGCGGAGGTGAACCTCAACGCAGATGGACTCAACATCGTCGGCAGACAGACCGAGGAGGACCTCCATGCGGCCATAGACCTCGTAATGGACAAGGTTGAGCGGCAGGTAAAGGATCAGAAGGAGAGGAACAAGGGGAACCGTCTCCGCTCACGGCAGGTCAGCATCCACCTCGTGGCCCCTGCGGAGCGGCGCATCGTCAAGAGCAAGCCCTATCCGGTCAAACCCATGTCCCTACAGGAGGCCGCAGAGGAGCTCGAGGCCCGAGGCGATGATTTCATAATCTTCATCGATGTATCCAGCGACAAGGTCAACATCCTTTACAAGAGGAGGGACGGCAACTACGGATTGATCGAGCCGGAATACTGAAGAGATGAAGTTGACGGAGATGTTGGATGAATCTTCAGTGGTGGAGGAATTGACCTCGAGGGACAAGGAGGGAGCCCTCAGGGAGTTGGTCTCAGTGCTCGCCAGAAGGGGGAAGTTGAAGGACGAGGCCAAGGCCCTCGAGGTCCTCTTTGAGCGGGAGAAGTTGGGGAGCACGGGCATCGGAGAGGGGATCGCCATCCCCCACGGCAAACTCCCGGATCTGGAGAGGGTCGTCTGCGCCTTCGGCAGGAGCAAGGAGGGGATAGACTTTGAGGCCGTGGACGGCCAGCCGGTCCATCTCCTCTTTCTGCTCCTTGCCCCCGAAAATTCCGCCAGCGAGCACCTCAAGGCCCTCGCCCGGCTCTCCAGGCTGTTGAAGGACCCCCTTTTTCGTAGGCGCCTCTTGGAGGCCGAAGACCGGGAGAGCTTGTACCACACCATTGTCGAGGAAGACGAAAGATACGGATAGGCCCACCTCCGATCCTCGACCGATCCTACACCTGCACGGGGTCTTGGTAGACGTCTTCGGGGTAGGTGTGCTCATCATCGGCCGCAGCGGTATCGGCAAGAGCGAGTGCGCCCTGGAGTTGATCATGAGGGGTCACAGGCTGGTGGCAGATGACCTCATCCACCTGGAGAGGAGCCCGGAGGGGAAGCTCTACGGCTACGGCGAGGAGCTCGGCCGTCACATGATGGAGATAAGGGGGCTGGGGATCGTGGACGTCGAGAGGCTCTTCGGGGTTGCGGCCACCAGGGAGAGGAAGCGGGTCCACATGGTGATAGAGCTCTCAGACCCCGAGGGGGAGATAGAGGACAGGACAGGGCTGGAGGAGAGGAGGTGGGAGGCCCTGGGGGTGGAGCTGCCCGTGAAGAGGATCCCCGTGACCCCTGGGAGGAACCTCTCGGCCATAGTGGAGGTGGCCGCTCGCAACTTCCTCCTGGAGGAGAGGGGTCTCAAGGCTGCAAAGGAGCTTGAGAGGAGGCTCCTGGACAAGATGAGGGAGGACGGGCCGTGCATTTAGTGCTGATAAGCGGCCTCTCCGGCTCGGGGAAATCCACGGCCCTGAAGGCCTTAGAGGACAGCGGCTACTTCTGCGTGGATAACCTCCCCGCATCGCTCCTGCCCACCTTGATCGATCTCTGTCGGCACTCCTCCAAGGACATCTCCAAGGTGGCCATGGTCGTGGACATCAGGGGGAGGGAGTTCCTCGGGGATCTGCGCAAGGCCCTGGAGGCGGTGAGGGCGCAGGGGCACGAGGTGAGGGTCCTCTTCCTCGAGGCGGCCGACGAGGTCCTCATCGCCCGCTTCAGCGAGACCAGGCGCAAGCACCCTCTGCAGGATAGGGGGGGATCGCTTTCGGAGGCGGTGAGGCTCGAACGGGGGGAGATGAGCTTCCTCAGGGACATGGCCGACGAGGTGATAGACACCACCGACCTTACCGGTCACCAATTGCGGGTCCTCATCCTGGAGAGGCTGGAGCTCCTGCGCAGCAGCCTGAAGGTCTCCTTGCTCTCCTTCGGCTACAGCTTCGGCCTTCCGCCCGAGGCCGACCTGGTCATGGACGTGAGGTTCCTCCCCAACCCCTTCTACGTGAAGGAGCTTCGGGACCTGGACGGTCTGGACGAACGGGTGAGGAGGTACATCTTCGACTTCCTGGAAGGGAAGGAGTTCCTGCGACGGTTCCTGGACCTGCTGGACTACCTCCTGCCGCTCTACGAGAGGGAGGGCAAGAGCCTCCTCACCGTCGCCGTCGGCTGCACCGGCGGCAGGCACCGCTCCCCCGCTGTGGTCCAGGAGCTCGGCCACCGTCTCAAGGGCCGTGGCAGGGAGGTGACGCTGAGACACCGTGACCTGAGGGGACTTGAAGGACATCATGGGGGAAGAGAGATATAATGGGGAGGTTAAGAGATGGTAGGCGTCCTGATAGTGACCCACTCGGCCTTGGCCGATGAGCTTCTGCTTGCCACCCAGCAGATCGTGGGTGAAATAGAGGGCATAGAGCCCATCTCTATAGACCCCACGGAGCCCGTCGAGGACATAAGGGATCGGATAAAGAAGGGGATCAAGAAGGTGGACAGGGGCGAAGGGGTCCTGATCCTGACGGATATGTTCGGCGGCACCCCTTCCAACATAAGCCTCTCCTTTCTGGAGGGGGGGAAGGTGGAGGTGGTCACCGGGGTCAACCTCCCCATGTTGCTCAAGTTGGCCACCCTCAAGGACGAGATGGACCTGAAGGAGCTGGCCTCCTACATCGTCAACTACGGCAAGAGGAACATCCATTTGGCCTCTGAGGTCTTGGAGCGAAAGTCAGAGGAGGTGAAGGGGTCATAGGTGAGCAGAGGGCTGAGAGGCTCGTGGAGATAAAGAACAAGCTGGGGCTTCATGCCCGGGCCGCCAACATGATCGTAAAGGTGGCCAACCGTTATCGGGCGAAGGTCACCTTGGAGAAGGATGGGGTGGAGGCCAACGGCAAGAGCATCATGGGCTTGCTCATGCTGGCCGCTGGCAAAGGGGCCAAGTTACGGATACGGGCCCAGGGGGAGGACGCCTCCGAAGCCGTGGAGGAGATAGCCCGCTTGGTGGAGGGCAACTTCGGTGAGGAATAAGGGGGAAGAGAGGGTCTTCGCCGGTATAGGGGTCTCCCCGGGGATCGTGATGGGGAAGGTCCTGCTCCTTGAGGCCCCGGGGCTCAGCTTCACCCCTCGCCGGATCTCCCATGTCTTGATCGAGGCCGAGATAGCGAGGTTCCACAAGGCCCTCGAGCGGGCCAAGGAGGAACTGAGGCAGATAAGGGAGCGCCTCCTCTCCAAGGGCATGGTCCAGCAGGCATCGCTCCTCGAGGTCCACCTCCAACTGCTGGAGGATCGGATGCTGGTGGAGGGGACGGAGGAGTTGGTGAGGGAGGAGCTGATAAACGCGGAGTGGGCCCTGGAGATGATGCTCAAGAGGGTTCTGGAGGCCTTTGAGAGGGTCAACGAGGAGTACATCCGGGAGCGCAGGGAGGACGTAAGGCAGGTGGTCCAACGGGTCATGAGACACCTGGTGGGTCATCCCGTCCCGGACCTCGAGGCGGTGGCCGACGGCGTAGTGGTAGTGGCCCATGACCTCTCTCCAGGGGATACCGCCCAGCTGAACATCGCCAAGGTCATGGGCTTTGCCACCGACATCGGTAGCTCCACCTCCCACACGGCCATAGTGGCCAAGTCCCTGGGCCTGCCCGCGGTGGTGGGCTTGAAGGAGATCACGGCCCACGTCCGAGGGGGCGAGGCGGTCATCATAGACGGCAACGAGGGGGTGGTGATCCTCGAGCCCTCCGAGAGCACTCTCAAGAAATACGAACTCAAGAGGCAGAGGTATAGGTACCTGATAAGGGAGCTCCTCAAGTTCGCTCCCCTTCCCTCCGAGACCCTCGATGGATACCACATGGCGCTGCGGGCCAACATCGAGTTCGTGGAAGAGGTCAGGGCCCTTGGGCAGTACGGGGCTGAGGGCGTGGGGCTCTATCGAACCGAATACCTCTACCTGAACCGTCAGGACCTGCCCTCGGAGGAGGAGCACTTCGAGTGCTACAGGAAGGTGGCCACGGAGGTCGCCCCCCACGGGGCCACCATAAGGACCCTCGACCTGGGGGGCGACAAGTTCGCCTCGAGGATCGACGTCCCTGGGGAGATGAACCCTGCCCTTGGGCTCAGGGCCATAAGGCTTTGCCTCTTGGAGCGGGAGATCTTCAAGACGCAGCTTCGGGGGATCCTCAGGGCCAGTGCTTACGGCAAGGTGCGGATCCTGCTGCCCATGATCTCGGGCTTGGAGGAGCTCCGGGAGGCCAAGATGGTCATCGAGGAGGCGAAGGAGGAGCTGGATCGTCGGGGGGTGGCCTTCGACCCCGGGGTGGAGGTGGGGGTCATGATAGAGGTCCCTTCGGCCGCGGTGGTGGCCGATCTACTGGCCAAGGAGGCGGACTTCTTCTCCATAGGCACCAACGACCTGATCCAGTACACCCTCGCCATCGACAGGATCAACGAACACGTGGCCTATCTCTATCAGCCGCTCCATCCCGCCATCCTGAGGCTCATAGAGGAGATCGTGGAGAGGGCCCACGGGGAGGGGATCGAGGTCGGGATATGCGGTGAGATGGCCGCCGACCCCCTTTACACCTTGGTCTTCTTGGGACTCGGACTGGACGAGTTGAGCATGAACGCCATGGCCATCCCCAGGGTGAAGAGGGTCCTGAGGAAGGCCACCAGGGAGGACGGGAAGGCCCTCTTGCGGGAACTCCTCCGCTTCTCCTCGGCCAAGGAGGCCGAGGCCTTCCTCAGGAGGGAGATGGCGTCCCTCTTTCCGGACGACTTCATCCGTTGTGAGGCATGACCCTCAGGGGAAGATCTTCCCGGGGTTCATGAGCCCGTGGGGGTCCAAGGTTTCCTTTATCCGTTTCATGACCTCAAGGGCCTCGCCGTGTTCCCGGGCCGCAAACTCCCTCTTTCCAATCCCCACGCCGTGTTCTCCCGTGCAGGTCCCCTCGAGCTCCAGGGCCTTTAGCACCACACGCCGATTCGCCTCCTGCACCCTGCGCCAACGGGCTTCGTCCCCGGGTCGGTCCATCACCACCACGTGGATGTTTCCGTCGCCGGCGTGGCCGAAGAGGTAGGCCGTTAGGTCTGAGACCTCCTCCTTGACGAAGGCCACCATCTCGCTGTAACGGGAAAGGGGTACGGCCACGTCCATGATGAGAGGTTCGAGGCCTGGATGGGCGCGCTTTATCGACTCAAAGGTGAGGTGGCGGATCTCCCAAAGGCGGTTGCGTTCATCGGGTCCGATGCCCTTGTCTATAAGTAGAGAGCGGTTCTCGCGGCAGATCCCCTCCACAAAGGCCATCTCCGCCTTAAGGCCCTCCTCGCTGTAGCCGTCAAACTCCATCAGCAGCGTCGGGGACTCCTCGAGTTCGAGCTCTCGGTCGCGGTTGAGCACCTTGACCACCTCCGCGTCCAGGAACTCCATGGCAGAGGGCACCAGGCCCGAGCTCATCACCTGAAAGACCGTGTCGGTGGCGTCAGACACCGTGGGGAAGGTGGCCCTAAGGGCCATGAAGTTCTCGGGAAGGCCCACCAGGCGCAAGGTGGCCTCGGTCACGATCCCCAGGGTCCCCTCGGCGCCGGTAAAGAGCCTGAGCAGATCGTATCCCGAGGAGCTCTTCCTCGCGCGATTCCCCACCCTGATCACCTCTCCCCCCGGGAGCACCACCACCAGCCTCAGGACGTATTCTCGGGTGGGACCGTACTTGACGGTGCGGATGCCGCTGGCGTTGTTCCCGATCATGCCGCCTATGGTGGCCGCTGCTCCGGGGTCAGGGGGGAAGAAGAGGCCATAGCGGCGCAGCTCCTTGTTCAGATCCTTGTAGACGACCCCCGCCTCCACGTCCACTTGGAAGTCCCCCTGGCGGATCTCCAAGATCCTGTCCATCTCCTGCAGGTCTATCACCATCCCTCCCTTCACCGGGATGGGGTTTCCCTCGAGGCTTGTACCGGCCCCCCAGGGGGTGACGGGCACCTTGTGGTCATAGGCCCAGCGGACCAGGCGGCTCACCTCCTCGGTCGAGTGGGGCCACACGACCACGTCGGGCAACACCCATGGGTGGAAGGATTCGTCGTGGGAGTGGAGCTCCCTGACGGAGTCCCCCGTGGAGACCCATTCCTCGCCCACGATCGTCTTCAGCTCCTGTAGGTCCTTTCTGTCCATCATTCGGCCCTCCTTCGGGCACGGAGGCCCTTGGGTTCTGTCTCACGATCTCTTTTGTGCGATCCGATGATACTATCAATTACGGTAAAGACAAGTCTTGGCCTCGTGCCCTGGGGAAGGAGAGGTTTTTCTCCAAAGGCCGTAACGTCTGCGAAGGCCTCGTAATCTCCTCATCTTTACTGCAGAGGGCTTTCGAGGTACAATTTGGCCGACGTCGCACAAGGGGAGCTGATACGATGTTCGATGCCATCTTTCGGCTTTTTTCGGCTGACTTGGCCTTGGACCTCGGTACGGCCAACACCGTCGTCTACGTCAAGGGCAAAGGGGTAGTGGCCAACGAGCCATCGGTGGTGGCCGTGCACAGGGACGGCAAGGGCAATCAGAAGGTCCTGGCCGTCGGGGTCGAGGCCAAGGAGATGTTGGGCCGTACCCCGGGGAACATCACGCCCATAAGGCCCCTGCGGGAAGGGGTGATCGCCGATTTTGAGGCCGCTGAGCAGATGATCCGTTACTTCATCGTCAAGGCCCACAACCGCTCGACCTTCGTGCGGCCCCGCGTGGTGGTCTGCGTGCCCTCAGGCATCACCCCTGTGGAGCGGAGGGCCGTGAAGGAGTCGGCTGAATCAGCCGGGGCGAGGGAGGTCTACCTCGTGGAGGAACCGATGGCCGCAGCCATCGGTGCAGGGCTCCCCATAACTGAACCATCTGGCAATATGATCGTGGACATCGGAGGGGGCACCACTGAGGTGGCCGTCATCTCCCTGGCCGGCATCGTGGTGAGCAGCTCCGTGCGGGTGGGCGGGGACAAGATGGACGAGGCCATCATCCAGTACGTCAGGAAGAAGTACAACCTCTTCATCGGCGAGCGGACCGCAGAGGAGATCAAGATCAGGCTCGGCAACGCCCATCCCGAGGGTGAAGAGGAGACCATGGAGGTGAAGGGGAGGGACCTCATCGCTGGCATCCCGAGGGTCCACGAGATCAGCTCTGGGGAGATCCGGGAGGCCTTGGCCGAACCCCTGGGCCAGATCATCGAGGTCGTGAAGGAGACCCTCGAGAGGACGCCTCCGGAGCTCGCCTCCGATATCGTCGACCGTGGAATAGTGCTCACAGGGGGAGGGGCCTTGCTGAAGAACATAGATGTGCTCTTGAGGAACAGCGTGGATCTGCCCGTCACAGTGGTGGATGATCCGCTGCTCACGGTGGTCCTCGGTGCAGGGAAGCTCCTCGAGGACATGCGCCTTCTCCGGGAGGTAGCCGTCGAATAGATGAGGAGGCGCGCCCCTAAAAGGGCCCTCATCGCGGTCCTCGTCTTATCGTCTCTTTTCTTCCTCTCGCTAAATCTCACCGGAAAATGGGATGCGGGCTGGCTCTATGGGGCCTTCTTGACCATAACGGGCCCCCCTCAAAAGGCCCTGAGCTGGGCAGAGAAGAAGGTCGAGGACCTCTTCTACAGCTACCTCTACCTGGTAAACCTCAGGGAGGAAAATCGGCGCCTGAAGGAGGCCCTCAAGAGGCTGACCTATGAACGGAACCTGTTGCTGGAACAGGTCGAGGAACTGAAGCGATTGCGGCAACTCCTGAAGTTCAAGGAACGGACCAAGTTGAGGATGGTCCCGGCGGAGGTGGTGGCCCTTTCGCCGGAGCCCCACATCCGTACCCTGGTGATCGACAAGGGGAGCACTGACGGCCTGAAGGAGGGGATGCCCGTAGTGGCCTGGGAGGGGGTGGTAGGGAGGATCCTCCATGTGGGGCAGAGGACCTCCATGGTGCTGCCCATAGTGGAGAGGGGTTCGGCCGTCAGCGTCCTGCTTCGGTCCTCGAGGACGAGGGCCATCCTCGAAGGGGAGGGCAAGGGATGTAGGCTCGTCTACATCCCCCGGGACAAGGAGGTACGGGAGGGGGAAGGGGTGATCACCAGCGGCCTGGACGGCATCTACCCCAAGGGCCTCCCCGTAGGACGGGTGGTAAAGGTCACCAGGGGCAGTAGGCGGTTCTTCCTCGAGGTGGAGGTCGCCCCAGCGGTGGACTTCGGCAAGCTGGAAGAGGTGATGGTCTTGGTAGGAGGCTGATGTGCGAAGGGCCCTCTTCTTCGTCTTCCTCTGTTGGGTCTATCTCTTCATAGAGGGTTCCGCCCTCGCCTTCCTCCCTTGGGACCTCCCCCCTCCTGCCCTTGCCCTCTTGATGGTCCTCTATGCAGCCCTTAACCCCCCCTTGGGGCCCTTTGAGGCCCTCTCGGTGGGCCTTGTGGCTGACCTCCTCTCGGGGGCCCCCTTCGGACTCGGTGGCTTGAGCAAGCTGCTGCTCTTCCTGGCCCTCAGGAGGTTCGCCTACGGGGTGGAGATGCAGAAGCCCTTCCTCTTCGTCCTTTTGGCCTTCCCGGCCTCCTTGGCCGATATACTCCTTCAGGAGGCCGTCCTCCTCCTCGGGGGGCCGCGTCCTCCCATCGATCCCCTCTGGGCCATCGCCTCCTCAGGCCTGACCGTTGCCTTGGCCTGGCCCGTCTTTTATCTGACCAGAAGGGCCCTTCGCCCTTTTGAGGGTAAGGGGAGGGAGGTCTTCAGTGGCTTGGTACGCGAATAAGGGGGGCTCTCCTGCTCGGGCGAAGGTCTTCTACTGGATGGTGGTGGCCACCTTTGGACTGCTGTTGCTACGCCTTTGGCACCTGCAGGTGATCGAGGGGGAGGAGTTCCGCAGGCTCTGCGAGAGCAACCGCATAAGGCTCGTCAAGGTGGCCCCCCTGCGGGGGCGGATCTTCGATCGAAAGGGGCGGATCTTGGCGGATAACCGTCCCTCCTTCGACCTCTTCGTGATCCCCGAGGACGTAAAGGATAAAGAGTCCTTCGCCGAAGGACTTGCCCCCCTGCTCGGGATGCCACCGGAGGAGATCCTCGGGAAGATCTCCCAGAGGGGGCGAAGCCCCTTCCAACCCGTGAGGATCAAGGGGGACCTGACCTGGGAAGAGCTGAGCAGGATAAAGATCCGTCAGATGGAGCTACCAGGGTTGAAGGTATCGGTGGTCCCGGTGAGGACTTACCTCTATAGAGGCCTCGCTGCCCATCTGCTCGGCACCGTCGGTGAGATAACCCGAGAGGAGCTCTCCCGCAGGAGGGCCAAGGGCTACGATATAGGGGATTACCTCGGGAAGACGGGCCTTGAGGCCGCCTGGGAGGACTACCTGCGAGGGCTGAAGGGCGGAAGGCAGGTGGAGGTGGACGCCCTCGGGAGGGAGCTACGAGTCCTCCGTGAGGTAGAGCCCATCCCCGGATGGGACCTCCACCTCACCCTCGACCTGGACCTCCAGAGGAAGGCCGAAGAGCTCCTCAAGGGCAAGGCTGGGGCCATAGTGGCCCTTGACCCGAGCAGCGGGGCGGTGCTGGCCATGGCGAGCGCCCCCTCCTATGACCCCGCCGCCTTCGCCAGGGGGATTCCCCTTGAGATGTGGAAGAAGCTCAACGAGGACCCCCTCCACCCCCTGACCAACCGTGCCATCAGAGGGCTCTACGCCCCTGGGTCGGTCTTCAAGATAGTGGTGGCAGCAGCTGCCTTGGCCGAGGGCAGGGTGGATCCGGATGAACGCCTCCATTGCGGAGGCCTCTTCCCCTTGGGCCAGAAGGTCTTCCGCTGTTGGAAGGAGGAAGGACACGGCTGGATGGACCTGAAACAGGCCATAATCCAGTCCTGTGACATCTACTTCTACCAATTGGGCTTGAGGGTGGGGCCCGAATTGATGGCCTCTTATGCCGAGGCCTTCGGCTTCGGCAGGTGTACCGGGATCGAGCTGCCTGGGGAGAAGGCCGGCTTCGTCCCCAGCCCCGCCTGGAAGGCGAAGAGGGGCGAGAGGTGGTACGACGGGGAGACGGTGGTGATGGCCATAGGACAGGGGCCCTTCCTGGTCACTCCCCTTCAGATGGCCAGGATGATCGCTGCGGTGGCCAACGGGGGTGTGCTCTATCAGCCCCTGGTGGCCACAGAGGTGATCGATCCGGAGGGGAAGGGGGTGAGGTCCTATCGCCCGAGGCCCATGGGTAGACTGCCCCTTTCGCCGAGGGTCCTCAGGAGGCTGAAGGAGGCCCTCCTCGGGGTGGTCGAGGATGAGAAGGGCACGGGACGGGCTGCGCATATACCAGGGGTATCGGTAGCCGGCAAGACAGGCACCGCCCAGGTGGCCAAGATGGGCCAACGGCGCCTCAAGCCCTCAGAGCTCCCCTACGAACTCAGGGACCACGCCTGGTTCGTCGCCTATGCCCCAGCGGAGGCCCCTACCATCGCCGTGGCCGTTGTCGTGGAGCATGGGGGCCACGGGGGTTCGGCCGCAGCCCCCTTGGCCCGAGAGCTCATCAAGGAGTGGCTCAGCATCGAAGGAGAGGCGGATGAGACGTAATGGCCTTTTGGCCTTGGTGGATTGGAAGGCCCTGACGATCCTCGTCGCCTTGATGGTGATGGGGCTGGTCAACCTCTGGAGCGCCAGCGAGGGGATGGGGGTCCCCTTCTACCAACGTCAGCTCCTGTGGCTGGCCGTGGGGGGGTTCTTCGGCCTTTTGGTCTTCAGCATCGATTATCGCCACTACGAGGGCCTCGCCTACCTGCTGTACGGCCTGGGGATGGGGCTCTTGGTGGTGGTCCTGCTCATAGGGGTCGAGGTGGGAGGGGCCAAGCGCTGGATAGAGATGGGGTGGTTGCGCTTTCAGCCCTCCGAATATATGAAGCTCGGCCTCGTGATAGGCCTTGCCCGTTACTTCTATCGTCGTCCGCGCCCGAGGGGGTACTCCTTGAGGGATCTGGCCGTGCCGTTCCTCATGGTCCTCGGGCCTGCTGCCCTTGTGGCCCTTGAGCCGGACCTCGGTACCGCCTTGCTCCTCTTCCTCATCTTCTTCGGGGTGGTGCTGTTCTGCGGCATAAGGAGGCGCTCCCTGCTGATCCTGTTGGCTGCCCTGGCCTCCTCCGCCCCCTTGGGGTGGTCCTTGCTGAAGGATTACCAGAGGAGGCGGATCCTGGCCTTTCTGGACCCCTACAGCGATCCCCTCGGCTCCGGATACCACCTTATCCAGTCCAAGATCGCCGTGGGCTCTGGGGGCCTCTGGGGAAAGGGGTTTCTCGGAGGAACCCAGTGCAAACTCCAGTTCCTGCCCCAGTACCACACCGATTTCGCCTTTGCGCTGCTGGGAGAGGAGTGGGGCTTCGTCGGCTGCGCGATAGTCCTGATCCTCTTCCTCCTGCTGATCCTTTGGGGATTGGAGACGGCCTTCAAGGCCAAGGACCGCTTCGGGGCCGTGATCGCCGTGGGGGTCACCGCCATGATCTTCATCCACGTAGCCGTCAACATCGGCATGGTCCTCGGGATGCTCCCGGTGGTGGGGCTGCCCTTGCCCTTTTTCAGCTACGGAGGTTCCTGCACGGTGGCCCACGTGATGGGGGTAGGCCTGCTGTTGAACGTGCGGTCAAGACGCCATCTGCTGGCACCGAGGCGGACTTGAAAGGGTGCAGCCCCTATGACATAATCCTGTCTCGAAAAAGGAGGGGGAGATGAGAGGAGTCAACAAGGTCATCTTGGTGGGCAACCTCGGGGCTGACCCCGAGGTCCGTTATTCCAGCAGTGGCACTCCTGTGACCACCTTCCGCATAGCGACCAACGAGAACTGGACCAACAGGGAGTCCGGAGAACGGGAGGTCCGCACCGAGTGGCACAGGATCGTGGCCTTCGGGAAACTCGGGGAGATCTGCGCCGAGTACCTCAGCAAGGGCAAGCAGGTCTACGTGGAGGGGAGGCTCAGGACCCGTTCCTGGGAGGACAGGGAGGGGAACAAGAGATGGGTCACGGAGGTGGTGGCCAGCAACGTCGTGATGTTGGGGGCCCCGGCCGAGGCGAGGACCGACTTCGAGCCTCCTCCAGAGGGGGCCGAGGACCCCTTCGCTTCGCTGCCGAGCGAGGAAGAGGACATCCCCTTCTGAAGGGTTGAATCGGGGAGGGAGATGGGATATTATTTTGGTGTGCCGAAGTGGTGGAATTTGGTAGACACGCCATCTTGAGGGGGTGGTGGGGTAACTCCCGTGCGGGTTCGAATCCCGCCTTCGGCACCAAGGGGAATGAGGAAGGGGATGGAGTTCATCCCCTTTTTCTTTTTCTCCACGAAGGGGTGACTCGATGAGGTATTCGGAGTACCTGTTGCCGACCTTGCGAGAGGACCCTGCCGAGGCCGAGGTGGTGAGCCATAAGCTCATGATCCGCGCCGGCATGATCAGGAAGGTTGCAGCGGGCATCTACACCTTTCTGCCCCTGGGTCTCCGGGTCCTCAAGAAGGTGGAGGAGATTATCCGCGAGGAGATGGACCGGGCCGGGGCCCAAGAGCTGTTGCTGCCCTTGGTGCTTCCGGCCGACCTCTGGAGGGAGAGCGGCCGCTGGGAGGAGTACGGCAAGGAGCTGTTGAGGTTCAAGGACAGGGGCGGAAGGGACTACTGCCTCGGCCCCACCCACGAGGAGGCCATAACCGATCTGGTGCGCCGGGAGGTGAGGTCCTACAAGCAGCTTCCCCTCTGCCTTTATCAGATCCAGATAAAGTTCCGCGATGAGATGAGGCCCCGCTTCGGCGTGATGAGGGGTCGCGAGTTCATCATGAAGGATGCTTACAGCTTTGACGCCGACGAGGCAGGGGCCGAGGAGAGTTACCGCAGGATGTACGAGGCCTACTCGAGGATCTTCCGGCGTTGCGGCCTTCGCTTCAGGGCCGTGGAGGCCGACACCGGATTGATCGGTGGGCGGTTCTCCCACGAGTTCATGGTCCTGGCCTCCACAGGTGAGGACCTGATCGTCAGCTGTTCTCACTGCGACTATGCCGCTAACCTGGAGCGGGCCGAGATCGGCCGAAGGCCTGAGGGGGACCGGCAGGAGCCCCTGCGGGATATGAAGGCCGTGGAGACCCCCGGCAGGAGGACCGTGGAGGAGGTCACCTCCTTCCTCGGGGTGCCCCCCCAGCGGCTCGTCAAGACCCTGCTGTTCAAGACGGAGGAGGGAGTGGTGGCTGCCTTGGTGCGGGGGGATCACGAGGTGAACGAGGCCAAGTTGAGGAACTACCTGGGGGTCCGAGACCTCCAGATGGCCGACGAAGAGACGGTGCAAGAGGTCACCGGTGGCCCTATGGGGTTCTCGGGTCCGGTGGGCCTCGAGGTGAGGATGGTCGCCGATTACGCCCTCGAGGGAATGAGGAACTTCGTGGTGGGGGGTAACCGCCGGGATCTACACCTGGTGGACGTCAACCTGGGAAGGGACTTCACGGTGGAGGAGTTCGCCGACATCCGCAAGGCCTCAGACGGCGATCCCTGTCCACGGTGCTCGGAGGGGAGGCTTCAGATTTCTCGCGGCATCGAGGTCGGCCACATCTTCAAGCTGGGGACCAAGTACAG
>QMLK01000007.1 GCA_003646705.1 Deltaproteobacteria bacterium
CCCCTATCTCCCCCACCCCTTCAAGAACCTCCTTATCCCCCTTATGGCCTGCTTGATCCGCTGTTCGTTCTCCACCAAGGCGAACCTCACGTACCCCTCCCCACATTCCCCGAAGCCGATCCCTGGGGAGACGGCCACCTTAGCCTCCTTCAGGAGCAACTTGGAGAACTCGAGGGAGCCCATCTTCCGGAAGGGCTCAGGGATCTGGGCCCAGACGAACATGGTGGCCTTGGGCTTCTTGACGGGCCACCCGACCCTGTTGAGGCCCTCTACCAACGTGTCCCTGCGGGAGCGGTAGGTCTCCACGATCCTCTCGACGCACTCCCTATCGGAGCGGAGGGCGATGATGGCGGCGATCTGGATGGGCTGGAAGATCCCGTAGTCGAAGTAGCTCTTCAGCCGCGCCAGGGCGTGGATCATGCGGCTGTTGCCCACGGCGAAGCCCACTCGCCATCCGGGCATGCTGTAGCTCTTGGAGAGGGTGTAGAACTCCACAGCTACGTCCTTGGCCCCGGGGACCTGCAAGATGCTCGGGGCCTTGTAGCCATCGAAGACCAGGTCGGCATAGGCCAGGTCGTGTAGCACGAGCAGGTCGTGCTCCTTGGCGAAGGCCACGACCTTTTCGAAGAAGGAGAGGTCGACGGTGGCGGTGGTGGGGTTGTGGGGGAAGTTGAGGATGAGCATCTTCGGCTTAGGCCAAGTGAGGCGCGTGGCCGCCTGGAGCCTCTCGAAGAAGTCCTCCCCCCCTTCCTCCAAGGGCACACTCCTCAGGTCGCCGCCGGCGATCACCACGCAGTAGGTGTGGATGGGATAGGCGGGGTTGGGCACAAGCACCACGTCCCCCGGACCGATGGTGGCCAGGGCGAGGTGGGCGATGCCGTCCTTGGACCCGATGGTGACGATGGCCTCCGTCTCCGGGTCCAGGTCCACATCGTAGCGGTCCCGGTACCAATCGGCGATGGCGAGGCGCAGCTTGTATATCCCACGGGAGGCGGAGTAACGGTAGTTACGGGGGTTTTGAGCCGCCTCGATCAGCTTGTCGACGATGTGCTTGGGGGTGGGCAGGTCGGGATTGCCCATCCCCAAGTCGATGATGTCCTCCCCCCGCCTTCGCGCCTCGAGCTTCAGTTGATCCACCTGCGCAAAGACGTAAGGAGGGAGCCTCTTTATTCTGGGGAAATCCTCTGACATAGTCTGAATTATCGAGAAAAAGCCACCAGGGGTCAAGCTTCCAAACTGTTGACAAAGGAGACCTTTCGGTTAATTATGGCCTCTGAATAAAGCTATGAGCCCTTTTACCGATAAGGGTCTTGAAGGAGGGAGGAAGATGAGGAAGGCCGTAGCCGTCCTTATAGCGGTCCTAGTGGGCGTTTTATCCCTCTGGCTGGTGGAGGCTTCCTCAGAGGGGCCCACGGCAAAGGAGGTCTATACGGTGGTGAAGGGGGATACCCTCTGGGATATATCGGAGGAGTTCTACGGGGACCCCTTCCTATGGCCCCTGCTTTGGCAGCAGAACCAGCAGATAAGCAACCCACACCTCATCTATCCAGGGGATCGCATCTACCTTTACCCTTACGAGGTCCTGGTGGAGGAGGGGAAGGAGGAGTTGAAGGTCAGCGAGGAGAGGCCCAAGCCCCTCCTCAAATTGGCCCGTTACCCAGAGGTCCTCTTCGCGGGTTTCTTGGCCGATGAGCCCCCTCAGGGTGTAGGGGAGGTGATCGGCGCTGAGGAGGATGGGAAGGATCACTTCGTCGAGGGCGACTTCCTCTACCTCTCCTTCCGTGAGGGGGTAGAGCCGGTGGCTGGGGAGACCTTCACCATCCTGAGGGTGAAGGGGGCGGTGAGACACCCCCTGACCGGCGAGCAAGTGGGATACAAGGTGGCCGTCATCGGCAGGGCGGTCCTCTTGGAGCAAGTGGAAGGGGTGTGGAGGGCTGAGGCCCTCCTCTCCTATGAACCCATTCAGAGGGGGGACCTGCTCCTGCCCTACCTGCCGCCTCTGGAGGAACTGCCCCTCCTCAATGCCTCGAGGCCCTTGGAGGTCCGATTGGTGGCCTCCCGGAAGGAGGGACACCTACTGGGCGAAGGGGAGGTGGTCTACCTGGACAAGGGTGAGGAGGACGGGGTAAAGCCCGGGTTGCTCCTCGAGGTGGTACGGGAAGGGACCGAGGCTGCGCTCCCCACCAAGAAGGTGGGCAGGCTCGCCGTCATCTCCACGCGGAAACAGACCTCCACGGCCTTGATCCTCTCGAGCCGTGAACCTTTGAAGGTAGGGGATCGAGCGGAGGCCGTGATCGAATAGCACCCCGCTGAGAGTCCGAAGCCCTGGCTATGGAGGAGAGGCTCTATTGGCTTGCCCTCAACAAGGTCCCAGGTGTGGGTCCGGTCCTCTTCCGGAGGTTGTTGGATCGATGGGGCACCGCCAAGGCCGTCTTTGAGGCCCCAGAGGAGGAGCTTCGACGGATAGTCGGACAGCGGGTGGCGCGGGCCATCAAGGAGATGGAGGCGGAGACGGTGGGAGAGGAGGAGGGCAGGCGAGCCCAGGCCCTCGGGGTGGAGATCTTGACCCTTCGGGACCGCTCTTACCCCTCCAACCTACGCCATATCTACGACCCTCCCCCTGTGCTCTACCTCAAGGGGAAGTTGGTCCCTCAGGACGACCTCGCCGTTGCGGTGGTGGGCTCGAGGCGCTGTTCCCCCTACGGAAGGGGCTTTGCACGCCGCCTCTCCAAGGCCTTGGCCTCCCGCGGGGTGACGGTCATAAGTGGCATGGCTACGGGGATAGATGCCGAGGCCCACCTCGGTGCCCTCGAGGCCGGGGGCAGGACGGTGGCTGTGCTCGGCTCGGGGCTCGACAGGGTCTACCCCCCTCAAAACCGGGGGCTCTTCGAGCGCATCGCCCGACAGGGGGCCGTCCTTTCGGAGTTCCCCTTGGGGGAAGCCCCGAACAGGTGGAACTTCCCCCTCCGCAACCGGGTGATAAGCGGGTTGTCCCTGGGAGTAGTGGTGGTTGAAGCCCCTTCGAGGAGTGGGGCCCTGATAACGGCCTCCTTGGCCTTGGAGCAGGGCCGCAGCGTCTTTGCCGTCCCGGGCTATGCGGGAGCGGTTACCAGCCGCGGGACCCACCGTCTGATCAAGGAAGGGGCAAAGCTGGTGGAGGAGCCAGAGGACGTCCTGGAGGAGCTGCTGCCTCAGTACGAGAGGGTAGAGCCCCAAAAGGGGGATCTGTCCGAGGAGGAGAGGGTCATGGTGGAGCTCCTCGAGCAGGGGCCCCTCCACATAGATGAGCTCTCCAGGAGGAGCTCCTTCGACGTCCAACGGATCAGTTCCCTTCTGCTCCAGATGGAGCTCAAGGGGCTGATCCTCCAGATGCCTGGAAAGATCTTCGCTCTGTCGAGATGAGCCAGAGAGAGGGCAAACCCCTTATCATCGTAGAGTCCCCCACCAAGGCCCGGACCATAGGGAGGATCCTCGGGAAGGACTACATGGTGGAGGCCTCCGTGGGGCACATCAAGGACCTGCCGGAGAGGGAGCTCGGGGTGGACATCGAAGGGGGGTTCGCCCCCCAGTACGTCCTCATAAGGGGAAAGGAGAAGGTGGTGCAGAGGCTTCGTAGGCTCTCCAAGGGGGCCCCTCGTATCTACCTGGCCTCGGACCCCGACCGTGAGGGCGAGGCCATAGCTTGGCACATCGCCGAGGAGATAGCCGATGGGGGCAAGGAGATCCATCGGGTCCTAATCCACGAGATCACCCCGAGGGGGGTTCGGGAGGCCCTGGAGCAACCACGGGGGCTCCAGGAGAACCTCTACAGAGCCCAACAGGCCAGGCGGATCCTCGACAGACTGGTGGGCTACAAGATCAGCCCCCTGCTGTGGCGGAAGGTCAAGAGGGGCTTGAGCGCAGGGAGGGTGCAGTCTGTGGCCCTCAGGCTCATATGCGAACGGGAACGGGAGATCGAGGAGTTCGTCCCAAAGGAGTACTGGTCCGTCACGGCCGAGCTCGAGCATCCGGAGAAGCCCCCAGCCTTCAAGGCGCGGTTGGTGAAGATCGCCGGCAGGAAGGCGGACCTCAGGAGCGAGGAGGAGGCCAAGGAGGTACTCCACCGGCTCCAAGGGGCCGAGTTCGTGGTGAGGGAGGTCAAGCGGAAGGAGAAGAGACGTCGGCCCTCACCCCCCTTCATCACCAGCACCCTTCAGCAGGAGGCCTCCCGAAGGCTTCGCTTCTCGGTCAAGAAGACCATGGTCCTGGCGCAGCAGCTCTACGAAGGGGTGGAGCTTGGAGGGCTGGGGCGCCGGGGACTGATCACCTACATGCGGACCGACTCCGTCCGGGTCGCCCACGAAGCGGTAATTGGGGCCCGTAAGCTGATCGCCGATGCCTTCGGGGAGGCTTATGTACCGCCTCGACCCAACGTCTTCAAGAGCCGCAAGGGAGCCCAAGAGGCCCACGAGGCCATTCGCCCTGCCTCCCTCGACTTGCCCCCGGACAAGGTCAAGCCCTACCTTACGGAGGACCAATACGCCCTCTACAAGCTGATCTGGGACCGCTTCTTGGCCTCTCAGATGGCCCCTGCGGTGCTCGATCAGATGACCGTGGAGGTTGGGGCGGGGGAGTTCCTCTTCTCGGCCACGGGGACGGTGGTCACGTTCCCCGGCTTCACCGCCTTCTATCAAGAGCTTCGGGAGGGCGAGGAGGAAGAGGAGGGGTTCGGACTGCCGCAACTTGAGCCGGGGGATAGGCTCCTGCTCAGAGAGCTCTCCCCGAAGCAGCATTTTACCCAACCCCCTCCTCGCTACACGGAGAGCTCCTTGGTGAGGGAGCTAGAGGAGAGGGGGATCGGTAGGCCCTCCACCTACGCCACCATCATCACCACCCTCCAGGAGCGGGGCTACGTGGAGCTGAGGGACAGGAAGTTCCACCCCACGGGTCTGGGGCGCCTCGTGGCCGAGCTCCTCGTGGCCAACTTCCCCGGCATCATGGACGTGGACTTCACCGCACGGATGGAGGAGAAGCTCGACCAGATAGAGGAGGGGAGGGTCCCCTGGAGGGAGGTCCTGGAGGAGTTCTACACCTCCTTCTCCCAGGAGCTCGAGAGGGCCTCACGGGAGATGAGGGACGTGAAGCGCGAGAGGAGGCCCACCGACATCATATGCGACAAGTGCGGAAGCCCCATGGAGATCCGCTGGGGCCGATACGGTGAGTTCCTGTCCTGTACAGCCTTTCCCAAGTGCAAGAACGCGAAGATGTTCACCCGCGACGAAGAGGGCAGGATCCGGGTGGTGGAGGAGGAAAAGGCGGGGGAGTGCCCTCAATGTGGCAGTGCCTTGGTGGTCAAGAGGGGACGCTACGGCCCCTTTCTGGCCTGTAACCGTTGGCCCCGCTGCAATTACACCGAACCCCTCTCCACCGGCGTCAAGTGCCCCGTTGAGGGCTGCGGAGGGGAACTGGTGGAGAGGAGGACCAAGCGGGGTAGGGTCTTCTTCAGGTGCAGCCATTGGCCCCGTTGCCGGTTCACCCTGCCCCACAGACCGTTGCCCGAGCCCTGTCCTCAGTGCGGACACCCCTTCTTGGTGGAGAAGGGGAGGGCGGTCCTTTGTCCTGGGTGTGGCCATCAGAGGACTCCGCCACGGGAGGGGGAAGGTCCCCTTCCGTCAGAGGAGAATATCCCGAGGAGGTGACCCATGCCTGATTTCCCCCGTATCGGTTCCAAGGTGGTGGCTAAGGTGTTGGAGGCCAAGAGGTGCACCATTGGGCTCAAGGAAGGGGAGGAGTTCGAGGTCAGCGTCCATCGATGTGGGGACTTTTGCGGGGCCTTCTACCACAGCGCCTATAACCTCATCACCCTTCTGCAATTCGGGGGGAGTTTTCCCCTGAGCGACGACCCCGACGCCGTGGTGTGGGAGTGTCCCAACTTCCAGAACAGGGTGAGGGTGGAGTTCAGGAGGGTGAAGGGATGAGCACCTCCAAGGGGTTTGGCTCTATGCGGGGCGGTGCAGGAGGTCGTCGGCGGTGAGGGTGCCCTTTATAAACCTCAAGGCTCAGTACGAAGGGCTCAGGGGGGAGATGGAGGAGGCGATCAAGGAGGTCCTCGAGAGCCAGCGCTTCATCCTCGGCCCCAAGGTAAGGGCCCTTGAGGAGGCCTTGGCCCATTACATCGGGGTCAAGGAGGCCATAGGGGTCGCCTCCGGAACCGATGCCTTGGTCCTGTCCCTCATGGCCCTCGGGGTGGGGGAGGGGGATGAGGTCATCACCACCCCCTTCACCTTCTTCGCCACGGCAGGGGCCATCATGAGGGTTGGGGCGAGGCCGGTATTCGTGGACATAGATCCCCGGACCTACAACCTCGATCCCTCCCTCCTCGAGGAGAGGATCACCCCCAGAGCCAAGGTGATACTGCCCGTTCACCTCTTCGGCCAATGTGCCGACATGGGGCCCATCCTGGAGGTGGCCGAAAGGCACGGCCTCAAGGTGGTGGAAGATGCCGCTCAAGCCATGGGGGCGGATTACACCGTCGATTCCTCCCCCCGCAGGGCGGGCTCCATGGGGCATTTGGGGTGTTTTTCCTTCTACCCCACCAAGAACCTCGGGGGGGCAGGTGATGGGGGGTTGGTGGTCACTGGGGAAGAGGAGCTGGCTGAAAGGGTGAGGTTACTCCGTGTCCACGGTGCCAAACGCAAATACGAGCACGAGCTGGTGGGCATCAACAGCAGGTTGGACGAGCTGCAGGCGGCCGTCCTCCTCGCAAAGCTCCCCCATCTGGAGGAGTGGACTGCGAAGAGGATCGCCAAGGCCCACCGCTACGACGAGCTCTTCGCCGAGGCGGACCACGAGGCCTTAGGGATAGGTCTCCCGGTGGTGGAGTACCGAAACCGCCATGTCTTCCACCAATACGTCATAAGGGTGCCTCACCGAGACGCCCTACGCAGCCATCTGCAGGAGGTGGGGGTGGAGACGGAGGTCTATTACCCCCTGCCCCTCCATCTGCAGCCCTGCCTGCAGTCCTTGGGTTACAGGGAGGGGGACTTCCCCCAGGCGGAGAAGGCGGCCCGCGAGGTCTTGGCCCTTCCCATCCACCCGGAGCTCACCGCTGAGGAGCAGGAATACGTGGTGGAGCAGATCGTGCAGTTCCTTTCCGAAAAGCCGAGATGGGCCTCGCCCTGCTGAGCGGCCTCCTCTACGCCCTCTCCCTTCCCGGGTGGGGACTTTGGCCTCTGGCTTGGTTCTCCCTGCTGCCCCTTTTGGTGGCGTTGAGGAAAAGGGGCAGGAGGGATGGCCTCTTGTTGGGCCTTTTGGCCGGCACGGTTGCCTCCTTGGGGGCCCTCTACTGGGTCGTGGTCGCGGTAAATCGTTACGGGGAGATCCCCCTCCCCTTGGCCCTTCCCATCCTCCTGCTCCTGGCCCTTTACCTCGGTAGCTATTGGGGCCTCTTTGGCCTCGGGGCCACGGTGTTCCTTGAGAGGGGGGGCGTCCTCTCTTCGGTGGGCATATCCGCCCTCTGGGTCCTGTTGGAGTTCCTGCGCGCCCACCTCCTGACGGGCTTCCCGTGGGGGATGTTGGCCCACTCCCAATACAAGCTGGTGCCGCTCCTGCAGATCTGCGACCTCACGGGCGCCTATGGGCTGTCCTTCCTCATCGCCTTGGGCAACGGGGCGCTGTTCCTCCTGTTGGAGGAGCGCAGGCCCTGGGGGTTGGTCCTCTTCGGGGCCCTCTTGCTGACGGCCCTCTCCTACGGCCTCGTGAGGCTCAAGACCCCCTTTGCCGGGGGGTCCATCCGGGTAGGGGTCGTGCAGGGCAACGTGGATCAGGCCATCAAGTGGGATGAGGCCCGTAAGAGGGCCATCTTGCTCCTCCACAGGGGGCTGACCCTGGGCCTCAAAGGGGGCGATCCACGCCTCGTGATATGGCCGGAGACGGCCTTCCCTGGTTACTTCCCCGAAGGGGAGCTCTCCCAAACGTTGAAGGAGATCCCACGGGAGATGGGGGCCTATTTCCTCTTCGGGGCCCTCTCCAGGGAGGGGGGAAAGGTCTTCAACAGCGCCGTGCTCCTCTCCCCTTCGGGGGCCCCCTTGGGGCGCTATGACAAACTGCACTTGGTCCCCTTCGGGGAGTTCATCCCCCTGCGGAGGTACCTTGAGCCCCTCTTCGGGCAGTTGGCGAGCCTCGGGGACATCACCCCGGGCGAGGAGATGACCGTCTTTCGCCTCCCTGAGGGGGACTTCTCCGTCCTCATATGCTTTGAGGTGATCTTCCCCGAACTGGCCAGGGCGGCCGTCCTTCGAGGGGCGGACTTCTTGGTCACCATCACCAACGACGCCTGGTTCGGCAGGACCGCCGCCCCCTATCAGCATCTCGCCCAGGTGGTCTTCAGGGCTGTGGAGAACAGGGTGTGGTTTGCACGGGCCGCCAATACCGGCATCAGCGCCATCGTGGACCCCTGGGGGAGGGTCCTCAAGGCCACAGGGATCTTCACAAAGGAGGCCTTCGTGGCCGAAGTGGGGATCAGGGAGGGGCCCTTCACCCTCTATTGCCGCTGGGGGGACCTCTTCGTCCTCGGCTGTGTCGGGCTCTTCATCCTCTCAGCTTGGCCTCGAAGACCCAGTCGTGGCCGATCCTCCTCAACGTGACCCCCTTTAGGGCCCTGGCCTCCCCGATGGTCCTCACCCCGAGGTCCCCTATGGCCTCGACCCCGCGACCGATGAGCGAGGGGGCCACGATCACCACCATCTCGTCGGCAAGGCCTTCCCGGAGGAAGGAGGTGATCACCGCCTGTCCCCCCTCCACCAGGAGGCTGAGGACGCCCCTCGAGGCCAACTCCCTGAGGAGCCGAGGGAGCTCCACCCGTTCCCTCCCGACCTCCACCACCTCTGTGCCCCTCTGGCGGAGGGCCAGGATTTTGTCCCTCGGGGCTCCAGAGGCGGTGGCGATGAGGGTAGGGGGCTCTCCCTGAAGGACCTTGGCCTCCAGGGGTATCCTCAGGTGCGAATCGAGGACCACCCTGAGGGGGTTCCTCCCCCTGACCATCCTCACGGTAAGCTGCGGGTCATCGGCCAGCACCGTCCCTATCCCCACCAGGACGGCGTCGTGGGTGGCCCGCAGCCGATGGGCGAAGCGCCTCGCCCCTTCGGAGCTGATCCATCTGGAGTCCCCGGTGGAGGTGGCGATCCTGCCGTCGAGGCTCTGGGCGTACTTCAGCGTGACTAAGGGGAGCCCTTCCTCGTGGTACTTGAAGTAGGCCCTGTTGAGTTCCCTGCCCTCTGCCTCAAGGACCCCTGTCCTCACCCTGACGCCGTGCTCCCGTAGGAACTGGACCCCCTTGCCCGCCACCTGAGGGTTGGGGTCGATGTTCCCCACCACCACCTCCTTGATCCCGGACTCCAGGATGGCCTCGACACAGGGAGGGGTCTTCCCCCAGTGGCAGCAGGGCTCGAGGTTCACGTAGAGGGTGGCCCCCTCAAAGGGCCCCTGGGCCTTCCTCATGGCCTCCACCTCGGCGTGGGCCCCTCCGAAGCGCCGGTGATAGCCCTCCGCGATGACCTTGCCGTCCTTGACGATGAGTGCCCCGACCATGGGGTTGGGGCTCACCCAGCCGAGGCCCCTCCTCGCCAGATGGAGGACCCTGCGCATATAGATCTCGTCTTCACCCCTCATGTCCCTGGCCTTCGGCTAATTTACATCTATTTGGGGGAAAAGGGCAAAATCTTGACATCTATCCCCCCGAGGACCAGAATAATCTTGGGCCTGGATGGCGGAATTGGCAGACGCAAGGGACTTAAAATCCCTTGGGGCATCGCCCCGTGCGGGTTCGAGGCCCGCTCCAGGCACCAAATTTGGGTTCCACCTCCCCCACTGGGGATCAACCCCCGGTTTCCTTTAGGGCCTTCACGAGGTCGTTCCGGCCGAGAAACTCGACGGTCCGTAGAAGAAGGACCTGCACGGCTTCGAGGTGGGCTTTCGGGGGGAAGAAGCGCAAGAAGTCGGTATGCCACATCTCTGCATAGCGGAGCTTCTCCCTCTGGAAGTCCTCCACGCCCTTCACCCTCAGGGAGACCTCCTCGATGAAGTCGTTGAGGTTCCTCCAGAACCCCCTGAAGAAGGCCTCTATCCTTTCCCTGCCCAGGAGGAAACCGTTGTGGCCCAAGCAGAGGGCCGAGCAGGGAACCGCCTCGAGCTTCTTGGCCGAGGAGATGTACTGTTCGAGATTCCAGAAGGGGTTGGGGCGGGGGCCCGTGGGGGATCGATGGAGCCACCCCCCGAGGGCGTCCGAGACCAGCAACACCTCCCCGTCCAGGAGCAGCGATATCGAACAGGGCGAGTGGCCTGGGGTGGAGAGGACCTTCAGTTCGTGCCCCCCGAGGTCCAGGACTTGGCCGTCCTCCAGGACCTCCTCCACGAAGACCCTCGACCCTTCAGGGGGGCGGGGCAAGCCCAGTTCCCTCCTCAAGGCCTCGCCCGTCTGCCCTCCCACCGCTTTGAACCTCTCCCACACCTTGTCCCGCGAGAGGGCCCTCTGGGCCTCCGAGGAACCGTAGATCCTCACCTCAGGGTTGTGGCCCTTGAGGACCGAGAGGGCCATCAGGTGATCTGCGTGGGCGTGAAGCACGAAGGCCCTCCTTATCTCCTCGAGGCCGAAACCCAAGGTCCGAGCCCCTTCCTCCAGCAGGGAGTAGAGGGGAGAGAGTCCGCCCTCTATGAGGATCGGCTCCTCTGCCTTCAAGAGGTAGAGGTTGAAGGGGACGCCCAGACAGTAGAGGTCTTCCGTGACCTGGTTCAGCCAGCCTTCTGCCTTGCCCAACGGAGGAGTTCCTCGTAGTCGAGGCTGTTGAGGAGGTCCTGGGGTTCGCACCAGCCGCGCCTGGCCACGCCCACCCCCAGGTCTATCATCCAGAGCTGTCCGAGGTTGTGGGCATCGGTCCCTATGGCGAGCTTGACCCCCTGGTCCCTCGCCCTGCGGACGTAGAGGTCGTTCAAGTCGAGGCGGTCGTAATAGGCGTTTATCTCCAAGGCGGTACCGGTCTTGGCCGCCTGTTCTATCAGCCGTTCCACGTCCACACGGTAGCCCTCTCGGGTGGAGATCAGACGACCCGTGGGGTGGGCGATGACGTGTACGTAGGGGTTCTCCATGGCCCTTAGGATCCGTTCCGTGACGTCCTCCTCCTTCCGCCAGGAGTGGATGGCGGCTATCACCAGGTCGAGCTCTTGAAGGACCTCATCGGGGTAGTCGAGGGAGCCATCGGGCAGGATGTCCACCTCCGTGCCGGCCAAGAGCTTCGCCCCCCGGGAGCTCCTGTTGAGCTCCCGGATCCGTTCGACCTTCTCCATCAGCCTCTTCACGTCGAGCCCTCGGGCGTATCTGGCCCCCTGGGAGTGGTCACAGATGGCGATGTACTGCCAACCGCGCTGGGAGGCCTCCTGAAGCAACTGTTCCAAGGTGCCGGTGCCGTCCGAGTACCTGGAGTGCACGTGCAGGTCCCCCTTGACCTCTCCGTATTCGACCAGCTGCGGCAACCTCCCGGCCGCTGCGGCCTCCACCTCCCCGAGGTCCTCCCTCAACTCCGGTGGGACCCAGCAGAGCCCCAAGGCCCTGTAGATGTCCTCTTCCTCCTCGCCGCCGATCCGATCCTCGCCCCTGAAGACCCCGTACTCGGAGATCTTCAGGCCCAGCCCCTTGGCGATGGTCCGCAGGTGGATGTTGTGCTGCTTGGAGCCGGTGAAGTACTGAAGGGCCGCCCCGTAGGACTCCTTCGGCACCACCCGGAGGTCTACCTGGTAACGGTCGCGAAAGATCACAGACCCCTTGGTCTCGCCCGCTGCCAGGACCCTCGTGATCCCGGGGAGGTGAACGAAGCGGTCGATGATCCCGCGACCGTCCGAGCCCGTACAGAGGATGTCGATGTCCCCCACCGTCTCCTTCATCCTCCTGAAGGAACCGCAGGCCGAGATGGACCTCACCGCAGGGAACTTCTCCATCTCCCCGATGACCTCCTGGACGAGGGGGTAGGCCAGGCCCAAGGGGATCCGCTCGCTCATCTTCTCGTAGAGCTCAAGGCCCTTTTTGATGTTCTCCACCTTCTTCTGGCCCATGCCGGGGAGCTTGGCCAAGGAGCCGTCGGACAGGACCCTTTTGAAGTCCTCTACACTCCTCACCCCCAGTTGATCGTAGGCGAGCTTCAGGGTCTTGGGCCCTATCCCCTGGACATCCATGAGTCCCAGCAGGTCCTGGGGGACCTGGGAGATCACCTCGTCGTACTTGCGGATCCTGCCCGTCTCTATGTACTCGGCTATCTTCTTGGCGATGCGTTCACCGATGCCCGGGATCTTGACCAGGGCCCCTACCCCTCCATCCCTGTAGATCTCCTCTACCTCGGTGGGGTAGTCCTCCAGGACCCGGGAGGCCTTGCGGTAGGCCCCTATCTTGAAGGGGTTCTCCCCCAAGAAGTCCAGGGCGTCGGCCATCTTGGAGAAGAGCTCAGCCAGGACCTTGTTGTTGCCCATCTCCCTCACCTCAACTGTGAGGGTAACTCCATCCCGAGGGCTTTTCAAGGGCACCGAGGAGCGTGTATCCTCGCTGGGGTGAAGGTCAAGAGGACCCCCCAAGAGTTCCAAGTGGAGGAGGTGGTGGAGATCTCCCCCGGGCAGAAGGGGGAATACGCCCTCTATCGCCTCAGCAAGTGGGGAGCCAACACCCTGGACGTGTTGCGGGATGTGGCCAGGAGGATGGGGGTTCCCTTCTCCTCCATCGGCTACGGAGGGCTAAAGGACCGCCACGCCCTATCTCATCAGTACATCACCGTGCGAGGGGGTAGGACCCAGGACCTTCGGGGCAAGAACTACCGCCTCCATTACCTCGGCCCTTCGGAGGTCCCCATGGGCCGGGAGAAGGTGCTGGGCAATCGGTTCTCCATCCTGGTGCGGGACCTGGATTTGGGGCCCGAGGAGGTGCAGCAGGAGGTGGAGTTGGTGCGCCTTTACGGCCTCCCCAACTACTTCGACGAGCAGCGCTTCGGCTCCGCTCGGCACGGCCAAGGCTTCGTCGCCAAGGAGCTGATCCTCGGGCACTACGAGAGGGCCTTGAGGCTCCTGCTGGCGGTCCCCTCCAGGTGGGACGAGGCGGCGGTGAAGAGGTTCAGGAGGTGCGTGGCGGAGAGCTGGGGGATTGGGCCAAGGGCATCGACCTGGCGCCCACGCCCTGGGAGCGGCGGCTCCTGGAATTCCTGAGGGGGAAGAGGCCCTCCAAGGGCACCTTGAAGAAGGCCTTCTCCCTGCTGGACAGGGAACAGATGGCCCTGCTACTCATGGCCTACCAGAGCTTCCTGTGGAACGAGACCGTGAAGGGGGTCCTCAAACGCCTCGGGGTGGAGACCTTCGCCGTCCCCCATCTGGTGGGTGAGCACCTCTTCTGGAGGAGGCTTGAAGAGGGGGCCCTGAGGGAACTCGAGGGCTTGGAGGTCCCCCTGCCCAGCCCACGGCTCCGAGGTCAAGGCCTTTGGAGGGAGGTCTTGGAGGAGGTCCTCGAGAGGGAGGGGATAGGGACCCTGGCCAA
>QMLK01000008.1 GCA_003646705.1 Deltaproteobacteria bacterium
CCCCCTCAGGACGTCATCACCAGGGACAACGTCTCCATCTCCGTCAACGCCGTGGTCTACTTCAGGGTCTTCTCCCCTGAGAGCGCGGTGGTGCAGGTAGAGGACTACCTCTACGCCACCTCGCAGTTGGCCCAGACCACCTTGAGGAGCGTGGTGGGGCAACTGGAGCTGGATGAACTGCTGGCGGAACGGGAGAAGATCAACCAGCAGCTACAGTCGATCTTGGACAAGCAGACCGACCCATGGGGGATAAAGGTCTCCCTGGTGGAGATAAAGCACATCGACCTGCCCCAGGAGATGCAGCGGGCCATGGCCCGGCAGGCTGAAGCGGAGAGGGAGCGCCGCGCCAAGGTGATCAACGCCGAAGGGGAGTTCCAGGCGGCCCAGAGGTTGGCCGACGCCGCAAAGATAATGGAGCAGTTCCCCTATGCGCTGCAGCTGCGGTACCTGCAGACCTTGAGGGAGGTAGCGGCCGAACACAACTCCACGACCCTCTTTCCGGTGCCCATCGACCTCTTCGAGCCCTTCATAAAGGCGATGAGGAAGGCGGAAGAGAAGTAAGGCCTTGCTCTGGCTCGGTCTGGCCCTGCTCTCGGCCCTCTCCTGGGCCACGGCTGACTTCCTCACCAAGCGATGGTTCTCGGGGCTCAGCGCCTGGGAGATGGCGGTCCTGAGGCTCCTTTGGAGCCTCCCCTTCCTATGGCCCCTGGTAGCCTTCGCCCCTCCCTCTCCCATAAAGGAGGGCTTCTGGGAGGCGATCTTTGGGCTCTTGCCGGTTGAGGTGGCCGCCACCCTCCTCTACATGGAGGCCATACGCTCCTCGCCTCTGTCGCTGACGCTGCCCTTCCTTTCCTTCACGCCCCTCTTCCTGGTGCTGACGGGGTTCCTGATCCTCGGCGAACTCCCCACCCACTGGGGGGCCGGAGGGATCATCCTCGTGGTCATGGGGGGATACGTGCTCAACGCCGGCGGGGGGCTCCTCAGGCCCGTCAGGGCCGTGGCCTCGGAGAGGGGTTCCTGGATGATGCTGGTGGCGGCGCTCCTTTACGCCTGGACATCGGCCATGGGGAAGCTCGCCATCGGCCGCTCGGACCCCTTCCTCTTTGCGCCCCTTTACGTGACCCTGTTGGCCCTCGCCCTGGGCCTGCCCCTCCTCATGAGGGGAGGGGGCAGGAGGCTCCTGGAGAGGCCGCTCAAGGGGCTATGCGTGGGGGCAACCCTGGCTGCGATGTTCGCCAGCCATTACGTGGCCATAACCATGGCGGAGGCGGCCTACGTGATCTCGGTCAAGAGGACGAGCCCGCTCTTCGGGGTCCTCTACGGAGGGCTCCTGCTCGGCGAAGGGCACCTGGGCAAGAGGCTCGGGGGCACAGCCCTCATGGTGGCCGGGGTGATGGCCATAGGGCTCCTCGGCTAAGGGTTGTCTCCTCGAGACAGATGTGGTAAAGACGACTCCCATGTCCTTTGGCGTCATCGTAAAGGAGACCCGGCCCCAGTTCCTCATCCTGACGCCCGTCTGCTGTCTGGTGGGGTTGGGCAGCGCTGCCTACGTCTTGAAGGGGGCGGTCCCGTGGGGGTACTTAGCCCTGGTATTGGTGGGGGCCCTCTTCTCCCACGTGGCCGTCAACGTGCTCAACGACTACTTTGACTACCGTAGCGGCCTCGACCTCATGACCCATCGCACGCCCTTCAGCGGCGGGAGCGGGATCCTGCCCGCAGGTCTCATGAGCCCCAAGGGGGTCCTCACCTTGGGGGTGGTCTCCCTGGCGGTGGTAGTGGCCGTGGGGGCCTATTTTCTGAAGGTATGGGGCTGGCGGATCCTGCCCCTGGGCCTCCTGGGGATAGCGGTGGTGGTCCTCTACACCCCATACATCACCAGGAATCCCATCCTCTGCCTCCTCGCCCCGGGCCTCGGCTTTGGACCCCTAATGGTGATGGGGACCCATTTCGCCCTGACAGGGCAGTACCATCTGGTGGCCTTCTGGGCATCGCTGGTGCCTGGCCTTCTGGTGAGCAACCTGCTGCTAATCAACCAGTTCCCCGACGTGGAGGCCGACAAAGCCGTGGGCCGTCACCACCTGCCCATTGTCATGGGGAGGAAGAAGGCCTCCTATGTCTACGCCGCCCTGGCCTTGGCCGCCTTCGCATGGGTGGTGGTGGCCGTAGCAGCGGATCTCCTCCCCTTGGGAGGACTGCTGGCCCTCCTGCCGCTGCCCATGGCCTTGGGGACCATAAAGGGGGTGATGGAGAAGGCCGAGGACCTAGAGGGCCTCGTGCCCTATCTCGGCAAGAACGTCCTCTACACCCTCTTCGTCCCCGCCTTGCTGGGGGTTGGGCTCCTGCTTTCGTAGCTGAGGGCCTCACAGAGGGCCCGTTCCCCTTGGAGGCCCTTCACCTCGACCTCGACCTCCTCCCCTACCATCCCCTTTGCCCCGGCGATGAGGCAGCGGAGGTAGTTCCTGGACAGCCCGGTGAGGAGGCCCCCCTCCTCCTTCCCCTCCACCAGCACCGACAACCTCTCCCCTAAGAAGCGGCTGTAAAACTCCCTCCGCTTCCTCTGACCGAGCTCCCTCAGGGCCCTCACCCTCTGCCGCTTCAGTCGCTCGTCCACCCGGCCGGGGAGCCCGGCCGCCTCTGTACCGGGCCTCACCGAGAAGGGGAAGACGTGCAGGTAGGCCAGGGGGAGGGCCTCCACGAGGCGGTAGGTCTCCGAAAAGGCCTCCTCGTCCTCGGAGGGAAAGCCGACGATGAGGTCGGTCCCCACCGCCACACCGGGGAGCTGCCCGACGATCCGGTGGATCAAGTCGCGGAATTGCGAAGGGGTGTAAGGGCGACCCATGGCCTTGAGGACCCGCTCAGAGCCGCTCTGAAGGGGCACATGGAGGTGGGGGCAGAGCTTCTCGGAGGAAGCCAGAAGGGCGATCAGCTCTTGGGAGATCTCCTGGGGCTCCACGGAGCTCAACCTGATCCTCGGGGGGGTCTCGGCGGTCTCTATCCGCCGAAGGAGCTCCACCAGATCGAGGGGCGGGCGGAGGTCCTTGCCCCAACGGCCGAGGTGGACCCCCGTGAGGACCACCTCCTTGATCCCCTCCCGGGCGAGCCCCTGGAGGGCCCGAAGGACCTCCTCCAGGGGGAGGCTCCTGGGCCTCCCCCTGACCAGGGGGACTACACAGTAAGCGCAGCGGGCGTCGCACCCCTCCTGGATCTTCAGCAGGGCCCTGGTGCGGAAGCGGGGTCTGTCGAGGGGAAGGAAAGGAAAGCCCTCGGCCTCGGAGATGTCCCCCACCTGCAACACCTGCTCCCCTTGCAGCACCCTCTCGACCACGGCCACGATCTCTGCCTTCTCCTCGTTCCCCAGGGCCCCATCAGCCCCGAGCTGAAGGGGGCCCTGGGGGTCCAACTGGGGCCAACAGCCGGCCACCACCACCTTGGCCCCAGTCCGCTTCGCCCTTCGCAGGGCCTTTCTCGCCTCGGCCTCGGCCTTGGCGGTGACCACGCAGGTGTTGATGACGATGAGGTCGGCCTCCTCCACGGTGGCCAACTCCCAGCCTGCCCTTTCGAGGGCCTGGGCCATGGCCTCGCTCTCGTACTGGTTCACCTTGCAGCCGAAGGTCAGGAAGGCGACCCTCAAGCGAGGACCTCCTCTATCCAGCCCCCTCCGAGAAGCAGATCGCCGCGGTACAGCACCAGGGCCTGTCCAGGGGTGATGGCCCTTTGGGGCTCTGAGAACTCGCAGAGGAAGGATTCCCCCTCGAGCCATACCTTGCAGGGGCTGGGTCTGTGGCGATACCTCACCTGCCCCTCGGCCTCCATCTCCCCATCGGGGGGATCTCCCCCCACCCAGTTCACCCCTCGAGCGCGTAGCCGTCGGGCGTAAAGGTCCTCCTGCCTGCCCACCACGACTCTGCCCGTCTCGGGCTCGATCCTGAGGACGTAATAGGGGCGCCTGTCCCTTATGCCCAAGCCGCGACGTTGGCCCACCGTAAAGCAGTGGATCCCCTGGTGCTGGCCGAGGACCTGCCCCTCGAGGTCCACGATGGGACCAGGCCTCAACCCCTCCCCGAGGCGTCCTTCGAGGAAGCCCCGGTAGTCGCCCCCTGGGATGAAGCAGATCTCTTGGCTCTCTCGGGAGGCGGTGTAGCCCGCCTCAGCCGCCAGCCCCCTGACCTCCGCCTTGGTGAGCCCCCCAAGGGGAAAGAGGGCCCGGGAGAGGTGTCGCTGGGTGAGCCTCCAGAGGAAGTAGGATTGATCCCTGGCGCGGTCCCTGCCCCGCAACAGGACGAAGCGCCCCCCTCGCTCCTCCTTCCTCACGTAGTGGCCCGTGGCGAAGAACTGGGCCCCCAACCTCAACCCCTCCTCCATGAGGAGGCCGAACTTCACCTGCTCGTTGCAGAGGATGCAGGGGTTTGGGGTCCTTCCCCTCATGTACTCCCTCAGGAAGGGCTCGACGATCAATCCCTCAAAGGGCCTTCGGAGGTCGAAGGCGTAAAGGGGGACCCCCAACAGATCAGCTGCCTCCTTGGCCCGGAGGTAGGGAGGGGAGGAGGTCATCTCACCCTGGTCCACGACGTACATGAAGAGGCCCACCACCTGGTGCCCCTCCCCCTTGAGGAGGAGGGCGGCTGTGAAGCTGTCCACCCCCCCGCTTAGGGCCACGGCCACCTTCAAGGCTTCACCCCCTCGTAGAGCACGCAGACCCCCAAGGTGAGGTCAAGGGCCCTGAGTCCTTGGAACCCGACCTGCTCCATCTGCCGAAGGATCTCCTCCTTGGAGGGAAAGGACACGATGGAACGGTAAAGATAGGCATGGAGCCCGGAGTTGCCCGTGATCAGACCCCCTGCCCAGGGGATGAAGTGGGCCAGGTAGAGGTGGTAGATCTGGCGGAACAGCGGCAGGCGTGGGCGGCCGAACTCGAGGATCACCGCCTTTGCGCCGGGGGCCAGCACCCGGTAGAGCTCCTTCAGCCCCTGCCAGGGCTCCGAGAGGTTCCTCAGGCCGAAGGCCATCATGGCCCCGGAGAAGGTCCCCTCCGGGAAGGGCAACCTCAAGGCGTCCCCACAGAGGGGGAGGAGGCCCCCTCGGGTCCTCCGCTTGAGCCCCACCCGGAGCATCCTCAGGCTGAAGTCGAGGGCCACCACCCGAGCCCTGAACCGGCGCAGGTAGGCCGCACTGAGGGGCAGGGTCCCGGCACATAGGTCAAGCACCAGGGGCCGTTCCCCGAGGCGTCCGACGGCCTTGCGCCTCCAAAGGGCATCTGCACCGAAGCTCAAGAGGCGGTTGGCCAGGTCGTAACGCGAGGCGATGGCGTCGAAGCCCCCTTTGACGAACTGCCGCTTATCCATGGTGGCATCTTACCAGATCAGGAAAGGGGCTCCTGCGCCCCCTCTGCGATGAGGTGGCGCAACTGGAGGCACATCCCTGGGGTGTCGATCTCCAGAGGGCAGCGGACCTTACAGCGGCCACAGGTAAGGCAACTGTAAACCAAAGGGGCCGCCTCCTCCAACCCTCCGGTGACGAAGGCCGTCCAGAGGGCCCCTATCCCACCGAAGTAACGGTCGCCGAAGTGACCCGCCACCAGACAGAAGAGGGGGCACTCGTAAAGACATCCGCCGCACCTCAGGCAATAGAGGGCCTCACGAAATCGAGGGTCCCGGGCCATGGCGCTTCGGCCGTTGTCCAAGAATACGCAGTAGAGTTCCTTAGGCCCATGGGCCCCATAGGTGGTGACCTTCTCGATGTCGCCGGTCTTGCTCGGACTCGAGATGAGGCTCACGTAGGCGGGCATAGTGTAGTTGGCATAGCGCCAGGTGACCTCAGCCACCTTCATGGCCTGGGAGAGCGTCGGGACCACCTTCTCCATCCCCACCAGGGTGATGTGGACCGGCGGAAGGGAGCTGGACAGACGGACGTTGCCCTCGTTCTCTATCTGGAGGATGGTGCCGGTGTCAGCGGCTATGACGTTGGCCCCGGTAATGCCCACGTCGGCCCTGGTGAACTTGTCCCTGAGGAACTCCCTCACGGCGGCCACCTCCTCCTCGACCTCAGGTGGCACCTCCCTGCTGAGGTGCTGCGATAGGATCCGGGAGACCTCCTCCCTGGTGAGGTGGACCGCGGGGGCCAGGAGGTGCATGGGCTTGATCCCCAGCAGTTCCACCAGGAACTCCCCCAGATCGGTCTCGTAGACCTCATAGCCTCGTTCCTCCAGATGGTCTCGGAGGTCGATCTCCTCGGAGGTGAGGCTCTTCCCCTTCACTATGACGGTGGCGGATCCACAGAGGGAGGTTATGATCTCGCGGGCCTCGGAGGCGGTGCGGGCCAGAAAGGTCTTGATCCTGTTGCGCTCCATCTGTTCCCGGGCCTCGGCCACCAGCTCCTCCATCCGCTCTATGGCCTCCTCCTTTATGCGGCGCACCTCCTTGGCCAACTCAAGGGTGTGGGGGTACCTCTCAAGGGCCTCCTGGACGTTCTTGCGGTAGCTCTAACGGGCCCTCCCTACGGCCTCGGCGATCCTTCCGGACCTGAGGGCCTCCCTCAACCTCCTCTTGTACTCCTTCAGGTTCATCCTTCCGTTCGCGCGAGGAACTCGGCCAGGTCGAGGACTTCCACCCCCTTGGCCCCGACGGCCTTCACCCCTTCAGAGAGCTGGAGCAGACAGCCGGGGCAGGCGGTCACTATCACCTCGGCCCCGGTCCGAAGCAACTCCTCCACCCTCCTCCTGGCCAGGGCAGCGCTCACCTGGGGGAAGACCGCCTCAAACCCACCGCCTCCCCCGCAACAGGTGGCCCATTCCCTCGAGGTCTCCGGCTCGAGCAACTCCACCCCCTCGACCGAACGCAGGAGCTCCCTCGGCTCCTCCGTCACCCCGAGGTAGCGGGCCAGCATGCAGGGGTCGTGATACACGACCTTCTTGGGCTGGGGGAGTCGCCTCTTGCCGCCGTCGACCCGCGCGAGATAAGCGGGGAAGGGGACCACCTGGAAAGGGACCTCCCCCATCAGCTCCTTGAGGGCGTAGGTACAGGAGGGGACCATCCCCACCACCTCCTTGGCCCCCGATCCCTTCAAGGCCTCGATGACCGAGGGGATTCGGGCCGAGAAGTCACCCCTGAAGCCCGCGAAGTAGAGAGGGGCACCGCAGCAGGGCTCCTCCGGCCCGAGGTAGGCGATCTTCAGGCCCGCCCTCCGCAGGAGCTCCATCCCGTCCCTCAACGGGTTCCGCCCTTGGCCGGAGGTGAAGAGGCGGCCCAAGGCCCTGAGGCGTCCCCAAAGGCCCCAGGTGGCCTCCCAATCGATGCCCCTCTCCTCGGCCCTCTGGGCAAAGGAGAGGAAGCGAGAGGCCCCCTTGAGGTACTGGTAGCCGCAGCCGGCGAAGAAGAGGACCTCCCCCTCGGGCTCAAGACCGAGGCCTTCGGCCCAGCGGGACCTGTCGATGCCGAAGAGATCCCCGGATGAGAGGATGTTCTCCCTGAGGAACTGCAGGGCCTTGGGTACCAAGGAAGCTCCTTCCCGTTCTCAGTAGTGCCAGATCTCACCGCCCACGCGGAAGATCTTGGCGATCAAGGCCACACGCACCCACATGCCGTTGCGAACCTGCCGCCAATAGACGGCCCGGCGATCCTGGTCGATCTCCGTGGGAAGTTCCTGCCGCCTCGGCAGAGGGTGCATTATGATGGCATTGGGCTTGAGCAATTGCAAGTATTCGACCTTGAAGTGGAAGCGGGAGTAATCGATCCTCTTGGACTCCCCCTCCAGGTCGTATTCGTCTTGGATCCTGGTCATGTAGACGGCGTCCACCTGCGGGATCACCTCAGCCAGGTCCTCGCTCTCCTCGAACTCCACCTCGTGTTCCCTGAGGTACTCCTTCAGGTCGTCCTCCATCCGCAGCTCCGGCGGTGAGACGAAGTAGAGCTTCACCCCCTCGTAGTTCTTCATGAGGTAAGCGAGGGAGCGGACGGTCCTCCCCCTCTTGAGGTCACCGACCAGGGCGATCTTCTTGCCGTCGATACCCCCCTGGTCCTCGAAGGAACGGTGAAGGGTGTAGATGTCGAGCAGGGCCTGGGTCGGGTGCTGATCCCGGCCCGAACCCGCGTTGATCACGGGGACGGGCCGACCGCTGTTGTTGAGCAAGAAGGCGATCCTTTCGGCGAAGCCCGGCTCCGGGTAGCGCATGATGATGAGGTCCACGTAACTGGAGAAGGTCCTCACGGTGTCCTCCGGGGTCTCCCCCTTGACCTCTGAAGAGGTGGAGGTGTCGCGGACCTCGGAGCACTGCATCCCCAGGATCTGGCAGGCCGACATGAAGGAGAGGAAGGTGCGCGTGGAGGGCTGCACGAAGTAGAGCATGGCCCTTCGGCCCTGAAGGAGGGATAGCAGGAACCTCGTGCCCTCGTTGCTCTTGGCGATCTGGCGGATGCGGGTGGCGAGATTGCAGATCTCGTCGAGGAACCCCCTGTCGAACTGCTGGGCCATGATCACATGGTAGATGTTGCCGTCACGCATGAAGAAGGCCTTCTTCTGGCTTCCCCTCAACCTCTTGAAGCTCTCCCAATCCATCCCCCCTCACCTCCTTACGGGCAGCTCGATGATGAAACGGGTCCCCCGGGGATGGTTGTCCCTCACGCGGACGAAGCCGTTGTGGTCGGCCACGATGGAGCTGACAATGGCCAGACCCAGGCCTGTGCCCGATCCCTTGGTGGAGAAGTAGGGTTCGAAGAGCTTCGGCTTGTCCTCGTCGGGGACCCCACAGCCGTCGTCCCTCACCTCCAGGGTTATCATCTGTAGCGATGGGTTGTAACGGGTCTCCACCTCTACGGTCCCTGAGCCGTTCACGGCGGCCACGGCGTTGTCCAAGAGGTTCATCATCACTCGCTTCATCCCCTCACGGTCGAGCTTGCAAGGCGGCAAGGCGGGATCGGGGGAGAAGCTAAAGGCCACCTCACGGTGGGCCTCGCGGTACAGGACCAAGCTCTCCCTGACGATCTCGTTCAGGTCGTTAAGGGTTGGGTTGACGGAGGGCATCCGGGCGAATTGGCTGAATTCGTTGACCAGTCCCTTGAGCTCCTTCACCTGCTGGATGATGGTGCTGGTGCACTCCTCGAAGACCTTCTTGTCGCCGAGGATTCGATCCTTGTATCGGCGATAGATCCTCTCGGCCGACAGTTGAATGGGGGTCAAGGGGTTCTTTATCTCGTGGGCGATCCTCCTGGCCACCTCTCGCCAAGCGGCCAGCCGCTGCATCTTGACCAAATGGGTCAGGTCGTCGAAGACGGCCACCATCCCCAAGTACTCCCCCCGCTCGTCCCGCATGGCGTTCAAGCTCACCCGCACCGTGACCACCTTGCCGTCGATGGAGAGCTCCGTCTGGCGTTCCACCCGACGACTACCCGAGGCGTTCATCTCCCTGATGAGCTCCCTGGCGATCTTCCTGAAGGCCGGTTTCATCGCCTCCCTGTAGTAGCGGCCCAGGACCTCCGAGGCCTTGACCTCGAGCATCTCCTCAGCGGCCTGGTTGATGGTGGTGATGCGGCCCCGTTTGTCGAAGGAGATCACCCCCGCGGAGACGTTCTCCAGGACCACCTCTATGTACCTACGCCTCTCCTGGAGGGCCTCCTGGCTCCTCTTCAGGTCCTGGGTCATGCGGTTGAAGGCCTCCACCAAGGCCCCGATCTCGTCCGAGGAGGTCACCTGCAGCTTGAAGTCGAGGTCCCCTTCGGCCACCCTGCGAGTCCCCTCCACCAAGCGCCCCACCGGCACGGTGATCTCCTTGGCCAGTCGCAACCCGAACCAGATGGCCGAGAAGATGATGAGCAGGGTGATGGTCAGAAGGAGCAACAGGTAGTTGAGGGTGATGGGCCTCTTGAGGATCTGAGAGCGCTTGTAGTCGACGAAGGCCTTGGAGATGTCCCGCATCTTGGAGAGGACCCCTTCGGGGACGTAATGGCCGGCCACCACAGCCCGGCCCCCCTTCCCGTAGCCGCCCCAGACCATCTCCCCGGAACGGAAGGGGGTGACCTTGGTGGCCTCCTTCCCCTTCAGGATCTCCTCCACCAACTCCTTGGGAGGTCTGAGGCCTTCGGGGAGGTCCTTAGAGGAGACCCGCTGTAACAGCTTGCCCTTGGCGTCGAAGAGGCCCATCCAACTGAGGCCGTACTCCGCCCTCCTCCGCTCCCATCCCTTGAGGGTCGAAGGTGGCGAAGTGGCCATCCTCCGGCTCCAGTGGACGGTATCTGCGGCCAGATCTCGATAGTAGAGCTGGGCGACCTCCAAGGCCCCCTGCAGCGACCTCTCCACCTGGGCGCTGAACCAGCTCTCCACGCTCCGGGTGATGAAGAGGGCCGAGATGAAGAAGAGGAGCATGGCCGGGACCAGCGACAGCAGGATGAAGGCCATCACCAACTTCGTCCGCAGCCGTGAGCCGAGGAGCCCCCTTCGGCGCTCCAGCATAAGCTTCACCAGGTTCCTGATGACGAGGAAGATGAGCAAAAGCAGCAGGATCAGGTTGACGTTGAGGATGGTGAAGAAGAAGATGTTGCTGCCCGCAGGGCTCTCCGCCCCTCGCAGGTGGACCTCTAAGAAGGTGATCCCCACGATGAAGAAGGCCACCAAGAGGATGATGTAGAACTCCCTGCGCCTCTTCTGCCGCTCCCTCTCGTCTATCATCGGACTTCCGCAAAGGAGGGGCCTTGCAGCCCAAGCAACAGCCTCTTACCCTTTATGGTGAACTCGCAGAGGTAGGATATGGTCCTCTTCCCCAGGCCGAAAAGGGACTTGAGGAAGAAGAAGGGCCAAAGGTGAGGCCTCTTCAGCCCTATCTTGGCCTTCAGCTTGAGCCTGTAGTGACCGCTTTTGAGGTCCTCTATCCTCGTGAGGGGAAGGGAACACACCCTGGCCATCTGGGCCTTGGCCTCCTCAAGGCTCTTGAAGGAGAGGGTCCTGCCCTCCTCCTCCAGCACCAGGGAGTAAACGCCCTTGAGGTTGTCGTAAAAGAGGCGGTGGCGAAAGCTGCACTTCAAGATCCTCTTGTCCGGCCACCAGGCCCGCCTCCGGTAAAGCCTCAGCGAAAAGTCGCAGATCAGGGGCACACCGGCCTTCAGGGACTCCTCCAGCCCCTCAGGGAAGGCGTTCCTTAGGTAAAACTCCACCAACAGCTTGCCGTCCTTGGAACCGAGGGAGAAGCTCCTAAGCCCGGTCCTGGCTGCCCCCAGGGGGGCGGCCATCAACAGGGCCAACAAAAGGGCGAGAATCCTCATGGGTCCTTTGGCGGCCAAGGGCAGCAGGGACCGCGCGGGCCATAAGCCGAGTTCTGTCCCCTCCCCTTGAGGAGGGTGGTGGTCATTCATCTGGGACATGCGTTACCGCATGCCTCCTGCGACCTACCCGAGGGCATAGGGCGGGCCACCCTCTCGCCCTCCTATTCGGTCTTGCTCCGGATGGGGTTTGCCAAGCCAAGGAGGTCGCCCTCCTTGCTGGTGAGCTCTTACCTCACCCTTTCACCCTTACCCCTACCCAGGGGTAGGGGCGGTCTGGTTTCTGTGGCACTTTCCTGACCCCTGCCGGGGCAGTCGCCGTTAGCGACCATCCTGCCCTCTGGAGCTCGGACTTTCCTCTGGCCCCCAAAGGGGCCAGCGACCACCTGACCCGCTTCTCCCTGCTGCCTCCTTGGCCATTCGATCTGCCTCGCGATTCTCCTCGCGAGGGATGTGTTTTATGCGCCAAGAGGAAAAGCCCTCGAGCAACCGCTGCACCCGCCTGTGGAGCTGTCGCAACTGCTCGCTCCGGACCTTATAGGCCCCCTCCAACTGCTTGGTCACCAACAGGGAATCGGTGAGGATCAACACATCCTTCCATCCCCTCCTCTTGGCCTCCTCCAGGCCCCTTATCAGGGCCTTGTACTCGGCTTGGTTGTTGGTCACCCTGCCGAGATACTCCCCACACTTGAATATAAGCCTTCCCTCCCCGTCTTTCAGCACCACGCCCGCCCCACCATCTCCGGGGTTCCCAAGGGATGCCCCGTCCACATAGAGGACCCCATCAGCCATCTTCCCCCTTCCAATAGAGGATGCGCTGGCAGTTGGGACAGGTGAAGAGCCTCTCGTTCTTGAGGACCTCGTTGTAGAGCTGGGGCGGTATGTGGACGTAACAGCCCTGACAGGCCTCGTCCTTCACCAGGGCGATGGCCATCCCCCTCTTCTCCTTCAGCTTGTTGTACATGGAGAAGAGTTCCGGGGTGACCTTCCTGCAGAGCTCCTCTTTCTCCCTCTGCCATGCCAGGACCTGCTCCTCGAGCCGCTTGTGACGCTCCTCGAGCTCCTCGATCAACCCCTGGAATCGCTCCCTCTGCCGCTTCACCTCCTGCTGCAGGGAACGGAGTCCCTCCTGTTTGGCGTCGAGCTCCTCCAGGATGGTCAGAATCTCCTCCTCCATCTGGCTTGAGGTCTGCTCCGCCCACTCTATTTCGTGCAACACCGCCTCGTACTCCTTGTTGGTCTTCACCTCCAGAAGACGGATCTTGGACCGTTTGATCCGCTCCCTGTTCTCCTCCACCTCCCGCTCCAGGGACCGGCGCCTCCTCTCCAGCTCCTCTATCTCCTCCTGGGCCCTCCTGAGCCTCTCCTCCTGTTCCTCGATCTGTCGCTCGAGGTC
>QMLK01000009.1 GCA_003646705.1 Deltaproteobacteria bacterium
AAGGTGGTGATGGAGGCCTTCGAAGGCCTGGGCCGAAGGCCTATGGTGTTGGTCGAGGCCTCAAGCCCCGAGTTCATCAAGGAGTGGGTGAGGGCGGGCAAGGGCCTTTCCATCGTCACCGCCAGCTCCGTGGAAGAGGAGAGGCGCGAGGGGAAGCTCATGGTCCTTCCCCTGGATCCCCCCTTGTGGCTCGACGTCTTCGTGGTCCTCCTGAAGGGGCGCAGCCGAGAGCCCCTCACCTGTTGCTTCCTCCGTTACCTGGGCTGTGACCCAGCGCTGCTTTGAAGGAGCCAACCGAGCTCCTTTTCCATCAAGCTGCGGAGCCGTTCTTGGAGGACCAACCTCTTCAGGGACCAGGGCAGATCCCCATAAGGCCGCCTCTCTGGGGGATGATGTTTCAGGACCCTGTAGAGGACGTAGCTCCCCCTGACCTCCAGGACCGGACTCACCTCTCCGTCCGCCATGCCCCACAGGAGGGGGGCCAGCTCCGATCCCTTCCTAAGGAAGAGGGTCTCCCTCCTCAGGCCGTTGAGCCCCTTGGCCACCCTGTGGAAGCCCTCCCCCGCCTCGATCCTCCTCCGGGCCTCCAGGAGCCTGTAGAAGGCCTCCTTGCGACTGGAGGGGCAGTCCCGGGGGTGGACGTAGAGGGAGAGGGCTTCAAGCTCGACCCTCGGCGGTATGAGGACCTCTTCGTCCTCGGAGGGAAGGGCCTTGGGGTAGAGCTCCCGGGTGATGTAATGGAAGAGCGGTTCAAGTCTGCGGAGCCTTTCCTCAAGGGCCCGCTTCCTCCTCTTGAACTCCCCCAGGAGGAAGGACTGCTTTCGGAGGAGGCAGAGGAAGGGATCGGGGCTCTCGTGCCCCCTCTCTCCCCCTCCTCTCCCTCTGGGCCAATCTGCCCTTCGCCTGTGGACCTCCCTTCCCAAGAAGCTGAGGTAGTCCGGGCGCTGGTCCTTCATCCCCTGATAGGAGAAGTAGGAGAACCCCTGGACCCCCAGCCGCCTCAGCCGTCTCACCTCTTGGGCCACCACTTGGGGGGGCTTCCGCCAGGCCCCAAGGCCGGCGAAGACCATCCTCCCCTGGGCCCTCTCCCGGGCGGCGCGGAGTTGGGCCTCCACTCGACAGAGGTCACCCCCATAGGCCATGGGGACCACCAAGTCGAGGTAGCCCGCCTCAAGCCACCGGCCCCAATCCTGTCCTCGCTCGAAGTAAGCCCTGTCCGGATCGGGCAGCACCGCCGCCGAGAGGATGGCCCCGGGCCTCTTGGCCTTGAGGAGCCTCGAGGCCTCGGCCACCAACCGGGTGACGTGGTAGCTCCTCTCCTCGGCCCAGAGGGACTGATAGTAGTAGTTCCAGAGGGTCAGAAGGGGCAGATCCTCCCTCAGCAGGATCCAAGGGTTGGGCTTCCTCGACAGGGGATCTAAGCACCGGGGGTCCACCCCCCAGCGCCCTTTGAAGGCCTCAAGGGCCCGGGGATTGAAGCCCCACTTCGGGCCTGGATAGCGGACGAAGTCCAGATGGACCCCATCCACCGGATACCGCTGCAGCACCTCCTCCAAGACCCTCAAGAAGTAGTCCTTAACTTCAGGATTTGCAGGGTCGAGGAATAGGCCCTCGATGGGGTCCTGCCTGCGTTCATCAGGGGAATAGTCCAGTAGGCTGCGCCCCTCCTCGTCCAAGATCAACCAGTCCGGGTGGAGGTTCACCACGTGATGGGGCGAGGATGGAAAGGGGGGTGGATAGGGCCAGACGTAATAGACGTTGAGCCAGGCATGGACCTGAAGCCCCAATCCTCGAGCCCTCTGCAAGAGGTACCCCAAAGGGTCGAAGTCCTCGGGGCTCTGCTGTAGGACCTCCGCGCGGGGTACGAAGGCGGAGTTCCAGTAGGCGTCGGCCCTGCCGTATACCTGGGCGAAGAGGGCGTTCAGATGGCCCTCCTTGGCCTCCTGCACCACGCGGTCTATGCTCTCGGGGGAGGCGAGGCGAAAACGCACCACCCAAAGGGCCCTGCCCTCCCGCAGGGTACAGGCCAGGAGCGCCGAGGCCACCAGAAGGGTGAGGAACTTCCCTCTGGCCTTCCAGGGTGCTAAAGGGCCCGGTACCATTCAGGCCTGAGGAGTCCGGGGTCCCTCCTGCGGAGGACCGCTTCGATGGTTCTCAAGGCCTCTTCCTTCTCCTCGGGCATCTTGACCTTGAGGGGCAGGTAGTTAGAGGCGTGGTTGGAGGTGAAGAGGCCCTCCATCTCCGTGTGGGCGAGCATGAGGCCGAGCTCCTCCAACAGCTCAAAGGGGGAGGGCATCTCGAACTCACCCCTGAGGTACTCCTGGTACAGGGGAGTGCCCGGTACCAGCATGAGGGTGAGGGCCCCCACGTAGTCAGGGGCCATCTCCGTGAGGATGCGACCTGTGGCTACGGCGTGTTCCCGGCTGCGGTCCCTGCCGCCTATGCCCAGGAGCACCGTCACCGAGAGCTTTATGCCCGCCTCCTTCACCCGGCGGCCCGCCTCCACCAGCTTCTCATAGGTGGTCCCCTTCTTCACCCTGTCCAACACCACCTGATCGCCCGACTCCACCCCTAAGTAGACGATGCCGAGCTTCCTCCTCCGCAACTCCTTCAGCTCCTCGAGGTCCTTCCGCAGGACCCCCTTGGCGTTGGCGTAGATCCCCACACGCTCAAGGCGGGGGAGCTTCTCCTGGAGGTAATCGAGGATCTCCACCAGCAGGGACTGCTTCACTATGAGGGCGTCTCCATCGGCCAAAAAGACCCTCTTCACGTAAGGGGCCAGCTTGGGGGCCACCTCATCGATGTCGGCCTTCACCTCCTCGAAGCTGCGGATGCGGAAGCGCTTCCCCTTGTATGAGGGGCAGAAGGTACAGCGGTTGTGGGAACAACCGATGGTGATCTGCAGGATGAGGCTCGAGGCCTCACTGGGAGGTCTGTAAATGGTCCCCTCGTACCTCATGGTCCTCCTCCACGATTATGAAGAGGATCTCTCCCGGCTTGACCATGCCCAGCTCCCGTCTGGCCAACCTCTCGAGGTAAAGGGGGTCCTCCCTGATCCGTCTCACCTCGTCCTCGAGGGCCTTCCTCTCCCCTTGCAGGTGGGCGACCTCGGCCCGGAGGGCCCTCCTCTGGATCTCCAGGGCCAGGAGCTTGGCCAGCCCCTTTTGGCCGAAGAGGGCGGAGCCCCAAACCAGCAAGGCCACCATCAGGACGGCCCATGTGATGAGACGCCACCCCTTCATCTCAGGACAGACCTCACCGAGAGGGTACCCCACATCTCCACTTGGGGGGCCTCCCGAGGCAAGGGTTCGAAGAGGCAACCCTTGATGTACTCCATCCCCGCGGCCTCAAGCCGGGCATCTCCCTTCCTCAGGGGGATTACCCGGCCCACCGTCCCGTCCGGCTTCACCCAGAACTTGAGCACCACCTCTGCCTCCACCGAGATCTTGACCTTGGGGGGCGCAGGGGCATAGAGGAGACGCCGCGACGCCACCGGTCCTTTGATCCCGATCTGCAGAGGCCTCGGCTTCTTCTTGATTATCTTCGGTTTGAGCTCCCTTTTCAAAGAGGCTATCACCGCCTCCTTGACCTGGGGCTTTGGTGGCTCCCCGGTCAGGAGGGGTCCCTTCGGGGGAGGGGGTGGCGGATGTCCCCCGAAGAGGCCCTCTACATCGAGGAGTTCCACCCCTTTGGGCTCCGCAGCGGGCAGCTCTAGGGGGAAGTCCTTGGTGAATCCCTTCCAGATCTGTTCCGTTATCTCCTCCATCACGGGATGGCCTGCCCATCCCTCGGGGCCCTTGGTGATCAACAGATCCACCGGGGTCAGCAATGTCACAGGGATGATGCGGAACTTAGGGGTGGGCAGGAAGTCCGGCAACAGCATCACCGACAACACGTGAAGGACGAAGGATATCGACAAAAAGAGGCCCAATCGCTTGGAGAGCTCCATCGATCACTTCCGCCGCTTCTTGGGCCTGGTGGCGATGGCCAGCTTGCTCAGGCCGGCCGACTTGGCCAGATCCATCACCTCCACCACCTTGCCGTGCAAGGCCCTGGAGTCGGCTCGGATTATGACCATGGTCTGAGGGGCCTTCTTGGCCCTCTCCCTGAAGATCTTCTCCAGTTCCTTGAGGTTGACCCGCTTTCGGTCCACATATATCCGGTTCTTCCTGGTGATGCTCACCCTGATCTCCTTCTTCTCCCTGAAGACCCGCTCATAGGCCGCCTTGGGGAGTTCCACCTTTATCCCCGGGGTGATGACGAAGGCCGAGGAGAGCATGAAGAAGATGAGGAGCAGAAAGACCGTGTCCACCAAAGGCGTGAGGTCTATCCTGGTGTCCCCTTGGTCGTTCCTGTCGATGAACCTCATCTCTATTCCTCCCCCTTCAGGAGGTCGAGCAGCCTCAAGGCCACCTCCTCCATCTCCAAGGTGAGGGAGTGGACGCGGTTTCGGAGGTAGCGGTGCATGACGAAGGAGGGGATGGCCACTATGAGGCCAGCAGCGGTGGTGAGCAACGCCTCGGATATTCCCCCAGCGAGGGCCCCGGGCTCGGCCACCCCTTGGAGCGCTATCACGTTGAAGCTCTTTATCATCCCCGACACGGTGCCGAGGAGCCCCAGCAAGGGGGCCACCCCCGCGATGGTCCCCACCACGTTGATGTATCTCTCCATGTTGGCCACCTCACGTCTGCCCACCTCCTCCATCCGTTCCTTTATGGCATCGCGCCTCTTGCCGTAGCTGGACAGGCCGGCGTACAGCACGTGGGAGATGGAGGCGTCGGTCCTCTTGCAGAGGGCCATGGCCTCGGCCAACTTGCCCTTGGCCACCAAGTCGATGACCTCCATGAGAAAGCCGCGGGGGATCACCTTCCCCCTCCTCAAGGCCCAGAGGCGCTCCAGAAAGATCCCCAGGGCGACGATGGAACAGAAAGCAATGGGGTACATCAGCACTCCGCCCTTGAGAAACAGTTCATACATGGTTCCCCTCCTCTTGCTCTAACCTTTGAAGGTCTTCACAGTCCCTTTCCGCAGATCTCCTTGGCCCTTCTGGCCACTTCCTCTTCAGCGGAGAGCCTAAGGGCCTTACGACATGCCTGTCGGGCCTTCTTCCCCTCCCCCCTCGCCTTGTAGATCTCGGCGGCGATGAGCAGCGCGAGGGCCCCCGCCTCCTTCTCCTCCGGGTAGAGGTAGAGGACCCTCAAGGCCTGTCCCAGGGCCTCCTCTTCTCTATCCTCCTTCATAAGGATGGAGGCCACCTTAAGTTCGCACCTGGCCTTAAGGCCTTCGGTGGGCGCCCTCGCGGCCGCCCGTTGGAAGGCCAAGAGGGCCTCCTCGGTCCTGCCCGCCTCGAGGAGCTTCTCCCCGAGCTTCACGAGGACCTTCCACGCGCCTCGCGCCTCCGGGAACCGCTCGAGGGCCCTCCGGAGCAACCCTACGGCCTCCCCCCCAAAGGCCTCGGCCGCCTTAAGGGCCCCCTGATAGGCGAAGTCCTCGGAGGCCTTCTCCACCAGCTCCCTGAGGTCCCGGAGGGCCAGATCCCTCTTGCCCTCGCTGAGACGGATCCTCCCCATCCTGTAGAGGGCCTTCCAACGGTAGGGGGGCCTCCTCACCTCAGCCAGAACGGACAGGGCTTCGGAGGTCTTGCCGGCCCCCTCGAGGAGGTGAGCCAGCTTTAACCTCGCCTCCTCCGCCCCAGGGCTGCTGGGGAAGGCCTCAAGGACCTTTCTGTAGCAGCCCTCCGCCTCCTTTCCCTCTCCCTTCCTCTCGTAGTACTCCCCCAGCAGGAGCAGGACGTTTATCGCCAAGGGGTGTTTGGGATAACGTCGGATGAGCTGGTCGCTCCATAGCCTGAACCTCTCCTCCTTGCCGGCGCTGTAGTAGGAGAGGATGATCCCCCAGTAGGCGTCGGGCACCGAGGGGTCCTCAGGCCAGCGGTTCTTCACCCGCAGGTATGCCAGCACCGCCCTATCGTACTCGCCGAGGTTGTACCTGCAGTCGCCCACCTTTAGCCAGGCCTTGAGGGCCAAGGGATTATCGGGCCACCCTTCGGCTACCCTCAAGAAGCGGGCCTCCGCCTCCCTGAAGTGGCCGAGGCGCAACAGGCTCCAGCCCCACCAGAAGAGGGCCTTGGGGGAGAGGGGGTCTTGGGGGAAGGCCTCCAGGAACTCCCTGAAGAGGGAGGAGGCCTTCGAGAAGTCGTCCAACTTGTAGAGGCAGAGCCCCTCGTAGAAGAAGGACCTCTTCGAGAGGTCCTCTGGGAGGTCCTCTGATCTCCTCAAGGCCCGGAAGAGCCCCAGGGCCCTTCGGTACTCCTTGAGGTTGAAGAGGACCAAGGCCCTCAGGAACTCCCCCTCCGGCCCTCCAGCCCGTAGGGCCCAGTGCCCGGCCTCCACCCAGTGGCCCTCTCTGAAATGGTACCACCCCATGGAGAGGAGGGCCTTGCGGAAGAGCTCCGAACCTCGGGGGAGCCCTTGGAAGGAGGACCAGGCCTCCTTGGGCCTGTCCAGGTCTAAGAGCCCCTGGCCGAGGAAGAAGAGGCCCCTCTCCCTCAGGGGGCTATCAGGGGATACGATGCTCAGGAACTCCCTCCAAAGCCTTACGGCCTCGGCGGGCTTGCCTGCGTGATAGAGGGCCAGTCCCTCGTTCAGTAGGGCGTAGGCCCCAAGCTCCGGCCTCCCCTCCCTAGCCCGCTGGAAGCAGCCAGCGGCCTCGATCAACTCCCCCCTCCTCGAAAGGACCTCCCCCATGAGGAGGTAGGCCCTCTGGAGGAGGTCCTGTTGGGGGTACCTTTGGACGATCTGCCTCAGGGCCTCCAGGGCCTCCTCGTCCTCTCCCTCCGAGACCGAGAAGCGGGCCACCTCGTAAAGTCCCTCTCCTCCCCACGAGCTGGCCTCAGGGCCTGAGAGGAGCCGGGAGAGGGCCCCCTTTGCCTCTTCGACCCTTCCCAGGTTCAGGAGGGCCTTGATGAGGCCCCACATCACCGGTCCTCGCCACCTCCCCCGGGGGTAGCCCTTGAGGTACTGCTGGAAGGCCTTGACAGCCCCCTCTGGGTCGCCAGAGGCCCAAGAGGCCCATCCCTCGAGGAAGAGGGCCCCCTCGGTCAGGGGATGGGAGGGGTCCTCCTTGAGGAATGCACCGATGAGGCGGGCGGCCTCCTCATACCTGCCGAGGGAGAAGAGGCATAGGGCCCTGAGGTAGAGCCCCTCTGCCCTGAACCGCCCACCCTCCTTCAACAGAGGACCTGTGGCCCGGTAGGCCTCCTCGATGTGGCCCTGTAGCAGCTTGGCATAGGCCTCCGCCAGGTAGGAGTTCTCCACCAGGGGGCTCCTGGGGGTCGCCTCCCTCAACTTCCTCAGGGCCTCGAGGGCCTCCCCGTATCTGCCCCGCTCCATGAGGATCCAGGCCTCTGACTGAAGCGCATAGTCCTCATAGGGGCTGCCGGGATAATCCCTAGAGACCCTTCGGAAGTACTCTAAGGCCTCATCGCTCCTGCCCTCCTCTAAGGCTATCTCCCCCATCCAGTAAAGGGCCATGGAGGCGTAGAGGCTCTTGGGGTACCTCTGCAAAAGTTTATCGAAGGTCCTCCGCGCCCCGGCCCTGTCCCCCTTGGCGTAGAGGTAGAGCCCCCGCTTGTAGAGGGCCTCGATCCCTTTGATCACCTGGGCCACCGTTGCGGTCACGGCTGTCGAGTAGGCGCAGCCCGGCGACCGCACAGTGGGGGAGGGGCGCTCGAGGGTCTTCTCGGCCTCTTTGCCGAGCTCCCCCACCTCCAGAGGGGGCCTCTCGCGGTGGACCGTGGTGATGAGGGTCGGCAAGGGCACCCGCCCCAGGGCCTCGGCCTTGAGGGTCTCCTCCCCCACTATCACCACGGGAGGAAGCTTCACCCTCAGCTCTTCTTCCTTGGGGCTTTCCGCTTGGGCCAGGGGGAGCAGAAGCGACAGGATACATCCTATAGAGAGGACGAACTTTTTCACCTTTTGTTCAACTCCCCCTTGCGGGCTTTGGCTTGCGGTAACCTTATCAAAAAGGGGTTTTTTGTGTCAACGAAGGTACCTCTGGAGGTGCTTCGGCACCCACCAGCGGATGAAGTTGTAGGTGATCCCCGCCGGGGCCGGTTCTATCCCCCGGAAGCGAGCATGGATCACCGGCAGGGCGTAAGGGACGTAGAGGAAGGTGTAGGGCTGGTCCTCGGCCAGGATCTCCTGCAAGCGGAAGTAGAGCCTCCGACGCTTGGAGCGATCGAAGGTCCTCCTGGCCTCCACCAAGATCTCGTCCACCTCGGGGTTCCGGTAGGAGATGAAGTTGAGCTCCTTGGGGCCGGTCTTGGAGGAGTGCCAGATGTCGAACTGATCCGGGTCCACCCCCGTGGACCAGCCGAGGATCACGGCCTCGAAGCGCTTCTTGTCGATGTATTCGTTGATGAAGGAGGCCCACTCCAGCACCCTGATCTTCATCCGGATCCCCACCTGCTTCAAACGCCACTGGATGATTTCAGCGGTCTTGAGCCTCGAGGTGTTTCCCCAGTTGAGCAGCACCGTGAACTGGAAGGGCTGGCTGTCTTTGTCCAGGATGCCGTCCCCGTCGACATCGCGCCAGCCGGCCTCCTCGAGCAGCTGCCGGGCCCTTTTCGGATCATAGGGGTAGCGCTTCACATGGGGGTTGTAATACCAGGTGCCGGGCTTATAGGGCCCCGTGGCCACCACACCCAGGCCGAAGAGCACGACCTTGACGATCTCCTCCTTGTCGATGGCGTAGCTCAAGGCCTGCCTCACCCGCTTGTCCCTGAAGAAGGGGTGGCGGAGGTTGTAACCGAGGTAGGTGTAGGCGAAGGGCAGATACTTGTACTTGCGGAACTCCCGCTGGAAGTCAGGGCTTGAGGTCTGACGGGTGTACTGAAGGGGTGTAAGGGTCATCCAATCGATGCTGCCCGCCTTCAGTTCCAAGAACATGGTGGCGGGGTCGGGCACGATCCTGTAGATGAAGCGGTCTATGTAGGGCCTGCCCTCGAAGTAGTCGGGGTTGGCCTCGAGGACGATCTTCTCACCGGTCTTCCACTCCTTGAACCTGTAAGGGCCCGTCCCGATGGGACGCCTCACCAAGGGGCTCTTGGTGAGGTCCTTGCCCTGCAGGAGGTGCTTGGGCAGCACCACCAGGTCGGTCCAGCTCGCCAGCCCAGGGGCGAAGGGCTCTCGATAGGTCACCCGGAAGGTATAGCGGTCCAGGACCTCGGCCCGCTCCACCTCGAGGTAGTCCCCGGAGTAGGCGGTGGGGGTCTTGGGATCGGTGATGGTCTTGAAGCCGAACATCACGTCCTCGGCGGTGAACTCCACCCCGTCGTGCCACTTCACCCCTCGGCGCAAATAGAAGGTGATGGTGCGGCCGTCCGACGATATCTCCCATCGCTCTGCCAGGTCCCCCACCAGGTTGAGGTCCTTGTCGTACTTGACCAGTCCGTTGTAGATGAGGCCGCAGATCTCGTGTGATGCGCTGTCGGAGGCCAACATGGGGATGAGGCTCGATGCATCGCCTATGGAGCCCACCACGATGGTGTCACCGTAACAGGGGGCCTCCTCTTGGGCGGTGGCGCAAAAGGGGGCGATGAGGATCAGCAGGAGGGCGAGCAGTACCATCATAGGGCTGTGCCGTAGATCCTATAGGTCTTGTACCTCCTGCCCCCCATGGCCTCGATCCCCTTCTGCATCAGGTGGTTGTCCTCGAGGATCCAGGACATCTCCCCCCTCTTGTACCCGAGGCGGTATCCGCGCCTGAAGACCTCTACGTAGAGCAAGGTCTCTATCCCCCGACGCTGATAGGGGGGTCTCACCCCGAGCAGCAGGACCCTGAGTTCGTCGATCCTCCTCTTCCAATAGAGGGCCTTCAGCAACCCCAAAGGGCCGAGGCGGCCGTTCAGGTGTCTCAGGATCAGGTTGTAGTTGGGCAGGGCCAGGATGAAGCCCACCGCCTCCCCGTCCACCTCTGCGAAGAGGCCGAGGTCGGGGACGAGGACCGCCTTGAGGGCCTTGGCCATGAAGACCACCTCGTCTTCGGACATGGGGACGAAGCCCCAATTCTTGGCCCAGGCCTCGTGGTAGATCCTCATAAACCGCCTTATCTCCCCCTCGACGTCCCCCTTCTCCACGGTCCTAACCCGGAGGCCGGGGGTCTTCTTGAGGGCCCAGGTGGCGATCCTCTGGATCCGCTCCGGTATGGTGCCGTCGCCTATGATCAGGTTGGCGTAGAGGTCCCTCGCCTTGTGGAGGCCGATGGCCTCCATCAGTTTCGGGTAATAAGGGGGGTTGTGGGGCATCATGATGTAGGGAGGGGTCGAGAACCCATCCACCAGCATCCCACATTCATAGTTGGTGGAGGGGTTCATGGGGCCTATCATCTCCTCCATCCCCATCTCCCTTAAGGCCTCCTTGGCCCCCTCCATCAGGGCTCGTGCCACCTCGAGGTCGTCCATGGCCTCGAAGAAGCCGAAGTAGCCGACCTTCCTGCCGTGGTAGTCTATGAACCTGCGGTCCACGATGGCGGCCACCCTGCCCACCGCTTCTCCGTCCTTCATGGCCAGTAGAGGCAAGACGGTGGCGTGGCGGCAGAAGGGGTGTTTCCCCGTGAAGAAGGGGGCCACCTCCCTCAACAGAGGGGGGACCCAGAGGGGGTCATCCCTGTAGATCCTCCAGGGGAGCCTGAGGAAGGTCCTGAGTTGCCCCTTTCCCCTTACGGGCTTCACCCTTACGGCGATGGCCCACCTCCCCTATTAGATGATGCCCAGTTCCCTTCCTGCGCGCTCGAAGGCCTCGAGCACCCGATCCAGTTGCTCGTCGGTGTGGGTGGCCATGAAGCTGGTCCTCAGCAGCTCCCTGCCGGGAGGGGTGGCTGGGGGGAGCACTGGGTTGACGAAGACCCCGTATCGCTCCAGCAGCCCGCACATCTGGAAGGTCTTCAGCTGGTCCCCGATGATGATGGGTATGATGGGGGTGCAGCTTTCGCCCGTGTCGAACCCCAAGGCCTTGAAGCCCTCTTGCATCTTGCGGGTGTTCCTCCAGAGCCTCTCCCTGCGCTCCGGTTCCTCCATGATGACGTCCAGGGCCGCGCTGGCTGCAGCGGCCAAGGGAGGGGCGATGGCGGCCGAGAAGATCAGCGAACGGGCGAAGTGCTTGACGTAGTTGATCACCTCCTTGGGGCCCGCGATGAACCCCCCTATGGTGGCGAGGCTCTTGCTGTAGGTCCCCATGATGAGGTCCACCTCGTCCTCCACCCCGAAGTGCTCCGCGGTCCCCCTGCCCCCTTCGCCCAAGACACCGATGCCGTGGGCGTCGTCCACCATCACCCGCGCCCCGTACCTCTTCGCCATGGCGATGATCTCCGGCAGGGGGGCGATGTCACCCTCCATGCTGAAGACCCCGTCCACGATGATCAGCTTGCCGGCCTCCTCGGGGACCTCCTTGAGGACCCGCTCCAGGTCCTGGGGGTCGTTGTGCTTGAAGCGCCTGACCTGCGTCATGGCCAGGCGGCAGCCGTCGATGATGGAGGCGTGGTCGTACTTGTCCAAGATGGCCACATCCCTCCTCCCCAGCAGGGCCGAGATGGTCCCGAGGTTCGTCTGGTAACCCGTGGCGAAGACCAAGGCCGCCTCCTTCCGGAAGAACCGGGCCAGCTTCTCCTCCAATTCCTCGATGATGTCGAGGTTCCCGTTGAGGAAGCGCGAACCGGCACAGCCCGTCCCGTACCTCTCTATGGCCGCCTTGGCCGCTTCCTTCACCTTGGGATGGTCGGTGAGGCCGAGGTAGTTGTTGGAGCCGGCCATGATGAGCTTACGGCCGTTCACCATCACCTCCGTCCCCTGGGCCGACTCTATCCGTCGGAAGAGGAAGTAGACTCCAGCCTCCTTCGCCTCCTCCACCTTCTTGAAGTTGAAACATCTATCGAAGATGTCCATCCTCTCCCTCCTCTACAGCCATCCTGCCTTTAGGTACCAGGCGAGGGTGAGTTCGAGGCCCTCCCTGAGGCTCCAGCGGGGACTGAAGCCCAGCACCTCTCTGGCCTTGGAGATATCGCAAAGCCACGCCTCCTGGAGGGCCTCAGCGCACTTGCTGGGGGTGAAGGCCACCGCCCTTCCCCTCAACCTGCCGAAGAGCTCTCCCCCGTAGGCGCACAGCCAAGCCACGGGGGCCGGAATTCTAATCCTCATGTATCTTATGTCAAGGAGAGAAGCTACCATATCGATGAGCGATTGCAAAGGGTGTTTCACGCCGTCGGAGATGAAGAAGACCTCCCCCGAGGGGTAGTCGGCATCGGCCGCCAAGATCAAGGCCTCCACCAGGTCCTGTACGAAGCAGAGGCTGAGCCACTGCTCCCTCCGGAGCATGGGGACAAACCGCCCCTTCACCAACTTGAAGAGCTGCAGCATGTAGTCGTCCCTGGGGCCGTAGACGGCCGCAGCCCGGAGGATCCCCACCTGGAGGCTATCTCGATGCCCGAGGGCCACCCCTTCGGCCTCCAGCTTGCTCCTGCCGTAGGGGGAGACGGGCCTTGGGGGGTCCTCCTC
>QMLK01000010.1 GCA_003646705.1 Deltaproteobacteria bacterium
CCCCACCGAGCCCCTATGCGTGGATGGCCATGGGGAGCGAAGGGAGGCGGGAGGAGACCCTTTACACTGATCAGGACAACTTATTGGTCTATAGATGGGATGAAGAGGGGGCTCGGCGATTGCTGCAGCAGGGGGAGCTGCTGAAGCGGCGCCTCCTCAAGATGGCCGGGGAGCCCCGTCCCCCCAGGGAGAGGGATGCCCTCGATGAGTACTTTGAGGTCTTCTCCGAGAAGATGGTCCAGCGCCTTGAGGAGGTGGGCATAAGGCGCTGCAAGGGCGGGGTCATGCCGGTGAACGAGAAGTGGAGGGCCGACCTCGAGGGTTGGAAGGAGCGCATCGCGGGGAAGGTGAGCTACGGCCGTGGGCCCTTGACGGTCTTGGACCTCATCATCCTCATGGACCTCCGCTTCGTAGGGGGCCATAAGGGATTGGCTGAGGAGCTCATCGACTTTGCCAACGCCCACCTGGTACAGAACCGAAACCTGGTGAACGAGATGGCCTCTTCGGCGATCCTCATACCCCTGCCCCTGGGGCTCTTCCGTCGCTTCGTCACCGAGAAGACGGGGGAACACAAGGGGAAGATCAACCTCAAGCTCGGGGGTTGGGCCCCTTTGGTCCTGATCGTGCGGGTGATGGCCAAGACCTATGGCGTAAAGGAGACCAACACCTTTGATAGGATAAAGGCCTTGGAGGAACGAGAGGTCCTGAACCCTCGCTTTGCCATGGACCTGCAAGAGGCCCTTTACATCTTGATGAAACTCCGTATATCCCATCAGAGGGAGCTCTTGCTAAAGGGTCTCCCCTCAGATGACAACTACATCGATCCCTACAAACTCCCCGAAGGGGAGCAGAAGGAGTTGAGGTTCGCCATAAAGAAGGTGGAGGAACTTCAAAAGTTGGCCAACGAGATCTATTTTGGAGGAGGCTTCTGGCGATGAAGGTGTGCGACATAATGAACAAGAAGGTGATAACCTGCCATCCGAGGGAGAAGGTCTCTGTGATCCTTCACAAGTTGAAGACCTTCGACATCTCGGGGATGCCCGTGGTGGTGAAGGGTAAGCTCGAGGGGGTCATCACGCGGACCGACATCATCAACTACCTGACCATGGGGCTCGAGGTGACCGAGATAGACAGGGAGGAGATCCTCTCCAAGTACAACACCCAGGTAGGGGAGATCATGGCCAAGGAGGTGGTCTCCGTCCCTCCCTCCTTGTCCATCGAGGAGGCGGCCAAGTTGATGCTCGAGCACAACATAAACATGCTCCCCGTGGTCCAGGAGGGGAGGCTTTTGGGGATCCTCACCCGTGGTGATATCATAAAGGCCTTGGCCGAATACGAAGAGGAGGCATAGGGGCCATGAAGATCTCGTTGCAAGAGGTGGAGTATGTAGCCGGCCTTGCCAGGCTGAAGCTCTCCGAGGAGGAGAAGGAGCTCTTCACCGGCCAGCTCAACACCATCCTTCAATACATGGACAAGCTCAACGAACTCGACACCGCGGATGTGGAGCCCACCTTTCACGTGGTGCCCCACGTGAACGCCTTTCGTGAGGACGAACCCCAGCGGTCCATGGAGCGGGAGGAGGTCATGGCCAACGCCCCATCTCGCAAAGGGGACTTCTTCCGCGTGCCCCGCATCCTTTGATGGAGGAGGCTATGGAGGTCCTGACCCTTTCGGCCCATGAGCTCTACGAGCGCTTCAGGAGGAAGGACCTTAGCCCGGTGGAGGTCGCTGAGGTCTACCTCAAGAGGATAGAGGAGGTGGAGGGGCGTGTGGGGGCCTACCTCACGGTGGACCCCGAAGGGGCCCTTCGGCAGGCCCGGGAGGCCGAACAGAGGTGGCGCAAGGGAGATGGAGCCCCCCTTACGGGGGTGCCCTTGGCCATAAAGGACAACATCTGCACCAAGGGGTTGAGGACCACTTGTGCCTCGCGGATCCTCTACAACTTCGTGCCCCCTTACGATGCTACGGTCATCAAGAGGTTGAAGGAGCAAGGGGCGGTGATCTTGGGGAAGACCAACATGGACGAGTTCGCCATGGGTTCCTCCACGGAGAACTCCAGCTTTCAGCTCACCAAGAACCCCTGGGGCGTGGAACGCACCCCCGGGGGCTCCAGCGGCGGGTCCGCTGCGGCCGTAGCTGCTCGTGAATGTGTAGCTGCCCTGGGCTCCGATACCGGGGGGTCCATCCGCCAGCCAGCGGCCTTCTGCGGGGTGGTGGGCATGAAGCCCACCTACGGCCGGGTCTCGCGGTATGGCCTGGTGGCCTTCGCCTCGTCGCTGGATCAGATCGGACCCATCACCAGGGACGTGGAGGACTGTGCCCTGCTGCTGGAGGCCATCTCGGGCCATGACCCCTGCGATTCCACCTCTGCCCCCATGCCGAAGGAGGACTTCAGGGCCTGCTTGGGGGAGGGGATAGAGGGGCTGCGATTGGGAGTGCCCCAGGAGTTCTTCATAGAGGGCATGGACCCTGAGGTTGAGGCCAGCATATGGGAGGCCATCAGGGTGCTAGAGGGCCTGGGGGCCAGGGTGGAGGAGATCTCCCTCCCCCATACGGATTACGCTGTTGCCACCTATTACATCATCTGTACCGCAGAGGCCAGCTCCAACTTGGCGCGCTACGATGGGGTCAAGTACGGCCTGAGGGAAGGGGAGGGGGACCTTCGGGAGATGTACCTGGAGACCAGGTCCAGGGGTTTTGGCCCGGAGGTGAAGAGGAGGATCATGTTGGGCACCTACGTGCTTTCGGCGGGCTATTACGACGCCTATTATCGCAAGGCCTCCCAGGTCAGGACCCTCATAAGGGAGGACTTCGATGGAACCTTCGACAGATGTGAGGTCATCGTCACCCCCACCTCTCCCACCCCTGCCTTTGGGCTGGGGGAGAAGGTCCACGATCCCCTTCAGATGTACCTCTCGGACATCTTCACCATCTCGGTGAACTTGGCAGGTGTGCCGGCCCTTTCCATCCCCTGTGGGTTCAGCGGGGACGGCCTCCCCATAGGTCTTCAACTCATAGGCAAGCCCTTCGACGAGGCCACCCTCCTCAGGGTTGCCCATGCCTTCCAACAGGAGACCGATTATCACCTCCGCAGCCCCGAGAACTTGACCCAGGGAGGTCCTTGAGTTTAATATCTGTAAGGAGCGCCGGAGTGGCGGAACTGGGAGACGCAGGGGACTCAAAATCCCCCGGACCGTGAGTCCGTGTGGGTTCGAATCCCACCTCCGGCACCATGGTATTGGGTTTTCCTTTTCCCCTTGAAATAAGCCGAAAGTTTACTAATTTTTGAGAGGGAGCTTTTCACTCCTTCAGGTACTCCTTGTCCCAAAACCTCGAGGAAAGGAGGAGGAAGGATGGGCGAAAAGATAAGGATAGCCATTGCCGGTGTGGGTAATTGCGCCAGTTCCCTAATTCAGGGGATCCATTATTATCATAAGAAGAGCAACGTGGACGTAAGCGGCCTTATGTATGAGGACATAGGGGGATACAAGCCCTGGGACATCGAGGTCGTGGCCGCCTGGGATGTGGATGCTCGCAAGGTGGGCAAGAACATCTCAGAGGCCATCTTCGCTCCCCCCAACTGCACCACCGTCTTTGAGCCGGAGATCCCCGAGATGGGCGTCAAGGTGAGGATGGGCAAGGTCCTGGACGGGGTGGCCCCCCACATGGGGGAGTACCCTATGGACAAGAGCTTCGTCTTGGCCGATGAGAAGGAGGACGAATTGGAGGACGTGGTGGACGTCCTCAAGGACACGAAGGCCGAGATCCTCATCAACTACATGCCGGTCGGTTCAGAGCGGGCCGCCCGTTTTTACGCCGAGGCCTGCTACAGGTCGGGGGTCTCCTTCATAAACGCCATGCCCACCTTCATAGTCTCGGACCGGGAGTGGGCCAGGCGCTTCGAGGAGGCGGGCATCCCCGTGGTGGGGGACGACATCAAGTCCCAGCTCGGGGCCACCATCCTCCACCGCGTCCTGACGAGGCTCTTCGTCGATCGGGGGGTGAAGATGGACCGTTCCTATCAGGTCAACTTCGGCGGCAACACCGACTTCCTCAACATGTTGGAGCGGGATCGCCTCAAGACCAAGAAGATCTCCAAGACCGAAGCGGTGACCTCCATGCTACCCTACGAGATGAACGGGGACTGCATCCACATCGGGCCCTCGGACTGGATCCCCTGGCTCAAGGACCGCAAGATCGCCTACATAAGGCTTGAAGGGCGCCTCTTTGGCGACGTTCCCATGTATGTGGAGGTGAAGCTCAACGTGGAGGATTCTCCCAACAGCGGCGGCTCGATGATAGACGCCATCAGGTGTTGCAGGTTGGCCAGGGACCGCGGCATCGGGGGACCGCTCTACTCCATAAGCGCTTACACCATGAAGCATCCCCCCATCCAGTACCCCGACTGGCAGGCCAAGAAGATGGTAGAGGAGTTCATAAAGGGGGAGAGGGAGCGCTAAAAAGGGATCAGCTCCCCTTCCCCTTCTCCTTTTTCCAGACCAACAGGACGGTGATGAGCACGCGGAGGTTGGTCCAAAAGGCCAGCAGGAGGAACAACTCTGCGATCTTGGAGCCCAGGCAGAAGCACATCGTGACGAAGATCCTCTCGTCCCGCTTCCCCACCAAGTAACGCATGGCGGGGATCTCCTGATAGATGTCCAACAGATAAGCGGCCTTGTAGCGCTCGGTGGAGTAGCTCACCATGATGGTGCCGAAGATGGCCGCGGCGATGATGCCCCAAAAGGCAGGGTTTGCCTCCAGGGTGTAGCCCAAGGCGAGCAGAAAGAGGAAGTCCACCCCGCGGTCAAGCAGCGAGTCCATCCATCCGCCGAAGGAGGAGTTGCGCAGCGACGCCCTCGCGATCTCCCCGTCCACCCCGTCAAGGATGGAGCTCAGTTGGTAGATCAGCCCTGCGGCCGCTGGGCTCACCAGGGCGACAAAAGCGGCCAAGAGGCCCACGGCCGAGGAGAGGATGGAGGCTTGGTTGGGGGTAAGGCGATTTACGGCCCGTTCGCTGATCCAGAGGGAGACCCGTCGGTTGAAGAGCCTCGAGACCGCGCCATCGCCCACCTCCTTCACGGCCCTCCTGACCAGCACCCTGGTGGCCCGTCGGGCGTCCTCGGGGGTGTCTACATCCATCCAGAGGAGGCCCGAGACCTCGGTGACCTCCAGGCGGGCCCGCCTCACGATCTCGCTCATCTCCGCTCTGCCCTTCTCTTCGAGCACCTCTTGGGCGTGATGGAAGATCTCCGTGTCGAGGACGAAGAAGCCCGTGTCGAAGGCGGTTCCCTCTATCCCCTTGCCGATCTCCTCGACCCTGCCGCCCTCATCCTTCACCTTCGTGGCCTCCTCCTTGTCCACGAACCGTCCCGTGCGGTCTATGATGAGCCCCTTCCCCTTTATCGCCTCCCTGAGGAATTCCTCCTCGTAGACGTGATCCCCCATGACTACGAGGAAGGGGGCCTCCACGTGATCCCTGGCCAGGTAGAGGGAGTAGCCGTTGCCCTTTTCGGGGGCCTCGTTCAGGACCAGCCTGTACTTGAACCCCGATCCCCTGAGGAATTCCTCTATGGGGCCTCGGCCCTCAGCGTTGACCACGATGATGAACTCCTCCACCCCCAGCTCTGAAAGGAGCCGTAGGTGCCTCCACAGGAGCTCCCGGCCTGCGACGCGTATGAGGACCTTCGGTACGTCCCTCCGGAGGGGGCCGAGTCTTGTACCATGACCTGCCGCCAAGATCACCGCCTTCACCTTCTGTCCTCCTTTCCCCTGTGGCCCTTCTTTTTCTCCTATCCTGGCTCCATAGTCAAGTCGCGCTAAAGGAACTGCCTCAGATGTCGAAAAAGATACAAAAGGGAAAGGAGTCCATCCATCTTGGACAGCGCTCCGACGGGATCCCCTGGGAAAAGAGGGAGGCTGACGGGTCGGACCCTCGAGGCCCTTGGGCTCCATTACCTCCTGGAACGTCACCTCCAGGGGGTCATGCTCCTCGATGAGGGGGGGAGGGTCCTCTACCTCAACCCCGCCGCCGCGGAGATGTGGGGCTATTTCGGGAGGGAACGCGATGAACTCCTCGGTCGTGAGGGTTCCTCCCTCTTCGCCGAAGGGGCCAGGGAGAGGTTCGAGGATGCCCTACAGCGGGCCCTCGAGCAATGCGTGGTGGAGGTGCTGGAGGCGAAGAGGCGCGATGGTTCCGGCTTCTACAGCAGATTGTCCATGCTGCCCCATCGCAACGGCCGCGGACAGCTAAAGGGGGTGGCCGTCTTCCTGGAGGAGGTGACTGAGGAGAGGAGGCTCCATGAGGAGCTCTGGCGGGCCCAGGCCGAGCTACAAAGGTACCTGGACCACCTCTTCACCTTCAACGCCAAGCTCAGCCCCGAGGGGATCGTCCTTCTGATCAACAAGACGGCGGCCCAGGCCGCAGGTTGTACCCCAGCGGAGCTGGTGGGGCGTCCCCTCGCTGAGATCCCCTTCTGGTCTTACTCCGAGGAGGCCAGGGAGCGGCTCCGAAGGGCCATCGCCAGGGCCGCCCAAGGGGAGGCGGTCTTCAGAGAGGAGCGCATAAGGCTTAGGGATTCCTTCGCCCACATCCAGTTCATCCTCCGACCGGTCCGGGACGCCGAGGGGAGGGTGGAGTACCTCGTAGCGGAGGGGCAGGACATCACCGCCCTGAAGGAGACCCGCAGGGAGCTGGAACAGGCCTACAGCCTGATCAACGCCATGTCGAGCTTTGCGGCCGTACTGGACGGTCAGGGTCGGTTTCGCTTCGTGAACCGCAGGATCTTGGAGGAGCTCAAGGCCTCCGAGGAAGTCCTCGGCAAGCCCTTGTACGAGGCGGGCTGGTTCCCTCCCGAGTCGCAACAGAAGGTCTTCAGGGCCCTGGAGGAGCTTCCCAAAGGAGGGGACCTCTGGTTGGAGGTCGAGGTCCTGTCCAAGGACGGAGACCCCATCCCCGTGCTCCTCGGCCTCACCCCTCAGGTGGGGGAGGACGGCGAGGTGGAGGAGGTAATCGCGGAAGGGGTGGTGATATCCGAGCTCAAGAGGAGGGAGGAGGAACTCAACCGTTACCTCTACCTCCTCAACTCCATGTCCAGCTTCGCCGGCATCTTCGACCGGGAGGGGAAGTGGGTCTACATCAACGAGAGGGCCCTTCGGGGGGCCGGTTACTCCCCAGGGGAGATGCTCGGACAGGTGGCCTGGAGGACGGGGTGGTTCAGCAGGTCAGAGGAGACCATGGCCACCATGAGGGAGGCCATCCTGCTGGCCCTTGAGGGGAGGAGGTCGGGCTTCGAACTGACCGTCTACACCAAGGGGGGCGACCCCCTCCCGTCCCTCACCAATGTGAGCCCCCTCATCGACAGAAACGGCAAGATCATCGGAGGGGTGGTGGAGGGGAAATCGGTCAGGCGGCTCAAGCGGGTGGAAGAACGTCTGAGGAGGGAGTCTGCCAAGCTGAAGGCGATGATAGGGGGGATGGAGGAAGGGGTCGTCTTCGCCGATGCCAGGAATAAGGTGAGCGAGGTGAACGAGTTCTTCTGTAGGTTCATGGACGTTGCGCCCTCCTCCATCATCGGCAAGGACATAGAGGAGATCCATCCCCCCAAGGTCCACGGCAGGATCAGGGAGATGATCCTCGGCTTTCGCACCCGCCCCCACTCCCCGCCGGTGGTGATACAACGGTCCCTCAAGGGGGCAGAGGTGATCATGCGCTTTCAGCCCATCTATTGGGACGGGCGCTACGAAGGGGTCATGCTCAACGTGATCGATGTGACCGAGCTGGTGAAGGCCAAACAGCTGGCCGAGGAGGCCAGCCGGGCCAAGAGCGAGTTCCTGGCCAACATGTCCCATGAACTCCGCACCCCCATGAATGCCATCATAGGGATGACGGACTTGCTGAGCCAGACCCCTTTGGATCAGGAGCAACAGGACTACGTGGAGATGCTGAGGCTGTCCGCCGAGAACCTCCTGGCCATCATCAACGACATCCTCGACCTCTCCAAGATAGAGGCGGGGCGGCTGGAGTTGGAGGAGGTGGATTTCGACCTGAGGGAGGTGGTGGAGTCCACCATTACCTCCCTCGCCCCTAAGGCCCATGCCAAAGGCCTGGAGTTGCTGTGTCACATAGCCAAGGGGGTCCCTGAAGGGGTGAAGGGCGATCCAGGCAGGATCAGGCAGATCCTGTTGAACCTCGTGGGCAACGCCATAAAGTTCACCGATCGGGGGGAGATCACCGTTCGAGCCAAGAAGGTGACCGAGGTGGAGGACGGGGTCTTGGTCCATTTTAGCGTCTCAGATACGGGGATAGGCATACCCGAGGAGAAGCTTGAGACCATCTTCGAGAGCTTCTCCCAGGCAGATTCCTCCATCACCAGGCGCTATGGAGGCACAGGCCTCGGCCTGGCCATCTGCAAGAGGTTGGTGGAGATGATGGGGGGCCGTATCTGGGTCGAAAGCGAGGTCGGGGTAGGGTCCACCTTCCACTTCACCGTCTTCCTGAGGGTCTCCAAAGGCTCGGAGCCAGAACGAGAGGAGTCCGTCCTTGCGGGCCTCAGGGTCTTGGTGGTGGACGACAACCCCACAAACCGCCTCATCCTCCACGAGATCCTCTCCTCCTGGGAGATGAGGTCTGAGGAGGTCGGCGACGGTTTCGCCGCCTTGAGCATGCTCGAGTCGACCGATGAGCCTTACGACTTGGTGATACTGGACGAAGAGATGCCGCATATAGACGGCATGACCCTGGCCGAGCGGATCAGGGCCCTGGCCCCTTACAAAGAGGTCCCCATCGTCGTGATGGCCTCCTCCCAGGCGAGGGAAGGGAGGAAACGGGCCGAAGGCCTCCGCTGTCATTACGTGATCAAGCCGGTGAGGCGCTCGAAGCTCTTCAACGTCCTCCTGGAGGCCTTGAAGGGGACCCCTTCAGAGGAGGGGCATGTAGAGGGGGAACAGGAGAGGCATTCCCTAAAGGTGTTGTTGGCTGAGGACCATCCCATAAACCAGGAGCTTGTGGTAAGGTTGTTGCGGAGGAAGGGGTGGCAGGTCAAGGTGACGGCCAACGGCAGGGAGGCCTTAGAGCTGCTTGAGCGGGAGCCCTTCGATTTGGTCCTCATGGACGTGCAGATGCCCGAGATGGACGGCCTCGAGGCCACCAGGCGAATAAGGGAACGGGAGGAGGGCCAGGGAGGCCACCTACCGATTGTGGCCCTTACAGCCCACGCCTTCGAGGAGGACAGGCGTCGGTGCCTCGAGGCGGGGATGGACAGCTATGTGGCAAAGCCCATAAGGCCGGAGGAGCTCTTCAGGGCGGTGAAGGAGGCCCTGGCCCGTTCCTCCGGGGCCGAAACTCCTCCCCCCGGTCCCCCCATAGACCTGGGGAAGGCCCTTGAGATGGTGGACGGCGACCGCGAGTTCCTCAAGGGGCTGTTGGAGATGTTCGTCTCGGATTGCCCCGAGCGGCTCCTCCGCCTTGCCGATGCCCTCGGCCAAGGGGACTGGGAGACCGTGGGTCAGGAGGCCCACACCTTGAAGGGCACCGCCGGCAACCTCGGTTTCGACAGGATGAGGGAGCTCGCCAAGGAACTACAGGAGACGGCCAAGGAGGGGGACAAGGTGAGGGCCGAAGGGCTCCTCGAGGAACTGGGCCAGGCCCTGGAGGCCCTGAAGGGCTGGATGGAGGAGGGGTTGGGATGAAGGTCCTCGTCGCCGAAGACGACCGCATCTCCAGGGCCATGCTGGAGAAGGCCATAAGGAGGGAGGGGTTCGAGGTGGTCGGCGCCGGCGATGGTCAAGAGGCGTGGGAGCTCTTCCAGGAGGACCCGGCCAACATCGTGGTGACCGACTGGATGATGCCCGAGATGGACGGCTTGGAACTCTGCCGCAGGATAAGGTCTGCGAGGGTGCCCCATTACGTATATATCATCTTCGTCTCCGCCAAGGGGGAGAAGGACGCAGTGGTGGCAGGTCTTGAGGCCGGGGCCGATGATTACATCACCAAGCCCTACGACCCAGCCGAGCTCCGCGTGAGGCTCAAGGCCGGCAGGAGGATCGTGGAGCTGGAGAGGAGGCTCAAGGACCAGAACGAGGAGTTGCGGAGGTACCTGGAGGCCGCGGCCGAGGTCCAGAGGAGCCTTCTGCCCAAGGATCTGCCTCAGTTGCCCCATGTGGAGTTCGCCGCCCGTTTCATCCCCAGCGCCTTCGTCTCGGGTGACATCTATAACGTCTTTCGCCTCGATGAGGAGCACATCGGGTTCTATCAGATAGATGTGTCCGGCCACGGGGTGGAAGCGGCCTTCCTCAGCGTGGCCCTCTATCAGCGTTTGAGCCCCCACCTGCACTCCCAGAGCCTCCTGAAGGTCTCCATGGAGTGCTCCCCCTATTACCGTGTGAGCAAACCCTCCGAGGTGGTCTCCATCCTCGACCAGGAGTTCCGCACCCTCTTCGAGGAGCAGGGGCGTTACTTCACCTTCCTTTACGGCCTACTGGACCTCAGGCAGGGGGAGCTCCGCCTGAGCCGCGCCGGCCATACCCTCCCCTTCCTGGTCCACCGAGGGGGAGAGGTCGAATGCCTCGACTTCGGCGGTCCTCCTCTGGGCTTTGGACTCCCGAGGGAGGACGGTGAGGACTACGTCCTTCGCCTCTCGGAGGGGGAACGCCTTTTGGTGATGTCCGACGGGATTCTCGAGGCCGCAGCCCCCTCGGGGGGGATCTACGGCCCCGAGAGGGTCAAGGAGGTTTTGAGGCGTTACTGGGACCTCCCCCTGGAGGAGGTCTTGAACCGCCTCATCGATGAGGCGAGGGCCTATCAAGGGACGGAGGAGTTCTCCGACGACGTGTCCATCCTGGCGCTGCAGTGGCGGAGTTCGTGACCGTTCCTTTGTCTTCCCCTGTTGGACCGTGGTAGAATCCCTCAAGCGATGAAGCTCCTCGTGGACCAGTACAATCGGGAGGTAAACTACCTGCGCCTCTCCGTGACCGATCGTTGCAACCTACGGTGTCGCTATTGTCGGCCTGAGGAGGGGATCGAACTCCTGCCCCAAAGGGAGATCTTGACCTTCGAGGAGATCCTGCGGGTGGTGAAGGTCTTCGCCTCCCAGGGGATAAGGAAGGTGAGGCTTACAGGTGGGGAGCCCCTCGTGAGGCGGGGGATAGTGGAGCTGGTGCGGGACATCGTGGCCACCCAGGGGGTGATGGACGTGAGCCTCACCACCAATGGGGTGCTGCTGGCCGAGTACGCCCGGCCCCTCAAGGAGGCGGGGCTTCGGCGGATCAACGTAAGCCTTGACACCCTCCGGCCCGAGCGCTTCGCTCACATCACCCGGAGGGACCGCTTCGGACAGGTTTGGGAGGGGATAGAGGAGGCCTTGCGGGTGGGTTTCGCCCCGGTGAAGTTGAACGTGGTGGCCCTGCGGGGCTTCAACGACGACGAGATAGAGGACTTCGCCCGCCTGAGCCTACAATACCCGCTGCACATCCGTTTCATCGAGTTCATGCCCGTGGGGGAGAACAACTGGCGGAAGGAAGACGTCCTCAGATGCGATGAGATAAAGGGACGCGTAGAGGCCGCCTTTGGGGAGCTCGTGCCCCTGCCGAGGGGGGATATGGACGGTCCGGCCCGTCGCTTCCGGATCCGAGGGAGCAAGGGTGAGGTGGGCTTCATCTCCCCCTTGACCGCCCACTTCTGTTCTTCCTGTAACCGGCTCAGGGTAACGGCCGACGGCAAGATCAGGACTTGTCTCTTCTCCGACGATGAGATGGATCTGAAGGGGCTCCTGAGGTCAGGGGCTTCAGACGATGCCCTGGCGGGAGCCCTCAGGGAGGCCCTTGCGCGAAAGCCGGAGGGACCATGTCGCGATGGCTTCCGCATGAGGAAATGCCAGCGCGGGATGGCCACCATAGGGGGCTGAAATGGAGCTTAGCCACCTGGACGAGAGGGGCAGGGCGAAGATGGTGGACGTGACCGAAAAGGAGGCCACCTTGAGGGAGGCGCGGGCTGAGGGCCGCATCAGCATGAAGCCCGAGACCCTCCGCTTGATCATGGGGGGAGGTATCGAGAAGGGGGAGGTCCTGGCCGTGGCCCGGGTGGCTGGGATCATGGCCGCGAAGAGGACCTCCGAATTGATCCCCCTATGCCACCCCTTGAGCCTCACCTCCGTGGCGGTGGAGCTCAGCCCTGAGGAGGCCTCCAGTTCCCTGAGGATAGAGGCCGTGGTGAGGCTCCGCGGTCGGACGGGGGCGGAGATGGAGGCCCTGGTGGCGGTGGCCACAGCAGCCCTCACCGTGTACGACATGTGTAAGGCCGTCGACAGGGGGATGGCCATCCACGGCATAAGGCTCTTAGAGAAAAGGGGGGGCAAGAGCGGACCTTGGGTGGCCGAGGGGTACCGTGGGG
>QMLK01000011.1 GCA_003646705.1 Deltaproteobacteria bacterium
GTGGCCACCAAGGCCACCGCCAGGACCGGCCTCAGGAACCTCTGGGCCCCGACCCCTGAGGTCTTGAGGGCTAGGACCTCGCGGTCGGCGCTCATCCTGCTCAGGGCCAGAAGGACGCCCAGGAGGAGGGCCATGGGGATGACGAAGACGAGGAAGGAGGGGGTGAGGAGCAGCATGAACTTGAGGGCGTAGAAGAAGGGGATGCCCCTGTCCAGGACCATCTCGGTGACGCGGAATATCTTCCCCGTCATGAAGGAGAAGGTGAAGACGAGCAAGCCCGTCAAGGAGTACTTGACGATCTCCCGGGATAGGTAACGGTCCACTATCACGGTGCTCGAAGTATAACAGAGGGGCGAGGGTAGGTCACCTCAGCCGCAAGGAGACCACCTTGGAGATCCCCGGCACCTCCATGGTGACCCCGTAGAGGGCGTGGGCCGCCTCTATGGTCCTCTTCTGATGGGTCACCAGGATGAACTGACAGCGGTTCTCGAACTCCCGCAGGAGCCCCAGGAATCGTTCGATGTTGGCCTCATCCAGCGGTGAGTCCACCTCGTCCATGATGCAGAAGGGGGCAGGCCTCAGCAGGAAGAGGGAGAGGATGAAGGCGATGGCCGCCAGGGCCTTCTCCCCCCTGGAGAGCAGCTCCATGCTCCTCAGCCTCTTCCCCTTGGGCTGTATGAGGATCCTCACCCCGGGCTCAGGCCCTCCATCGGACACGATCTCCCCTCTGCCGCCGAGGAATAGCCGTTCGACCAGGGAGTTGAAGGTCTGCCGCGTCCTTTCAAGGGTTTGCTGGAAGAGCTGCCGACTCTGGCGGTTTATCCGCTCTAGGGTCTTGGAGAGGGTGGAGAGGGACTCTTCGAGGTCCTCCCGTTGGGTCTTGAGGAAGGCCAACCGCTCCTTGACCCCTTCGTACTCCTTCACAGCCCCGAGGTATACGTCGCCTATTCGCTCCAGGGCCTCTCGCAGCCGTGAGATCTTGTCCGTGAGGTCCTCTGGGGCCTCCTCCTCGGGGACCTCTCCTGGGGAGAGGCCGAAGCGTTCCCTCAGGGCCTCCTCGAGTTGTTTCATCTCCAACCTGAGCCTCTGGAGCTCAAGCTCCTTGGCGGAGAGGCGACCCCGGATCTCCTCCTCTTGGGCCTCCAGCTCCTTCAAGGCCCTCTCTGCCCGCGCCTCCTCTTCCTTCAGGAGCTCCAAGTGCTGACGCCCTTCCTCTAAGCGGAGGGATAGCCCTTCCTGTTGGGTTGTGAGCTCGCGGAACTCCTCGGCCGTCCTCATCCGCTCCGCCTCCCGATCCTCGATCTTCCCCTCAAGCTCCTTGGCCTCCTGCCTTTTGCCCTTGAGTTGAGCCGCGGTCCTCTTGAGCCTCGCTGCCAGTTCCTGGATCCCTGCCTCCTTTCCCCTCAACCTCTCCCTCAAGGTGGCCAGCTCCTCCCTGAGGTCGGAGATCTCCCTCTGGAGGCGGGCCTTACGGGCCTCCACCCCCTTTAGGGCCTCTTCCTTCTGGCCGAGCTCCTCGGTCAGCCCTTTCAGCTTTCCTTCCAACTCTCGGAGCCCTTCCGCGGTTCGGCCGACCTCCGCTCCCCATTCATCGAGCTCCAGCTTCGACTGCTCCAGTTCCACCTTCAGCAGGGAGGCCTTCCTCTCCGCGGCCTCAAGGTCCCTCTCCAGGTGATGCCTCCTGTCCTGAAGTTCCCTGAACCTTTGTCCCTTGGCCTCCCGACTTTGCCTCAGGGCATCCGCCCTCTGCCTCATCGCTCCGAGCCGGGTCTCGAGGTCCCTCAGGGCTCCTTCTGCCCTCTGCAGGGCCTCCCTCCTGCGGGCCATCTCCTCCTCGAGCTCCTTTATCGAGGTTCTCCTCCTGAGGAGCCCCGAGGGAGGGGGCCCCCAGAAGGTCCCTCGAGAATCTACGAGTTCCCCCTTCCTGGTCACGACCTCGCTTTCCCCCTCGGGGTTCGCCGAGGAGAGCTCATCCACCAGGAAGACCCCCTCCAGGAGGCGATCGAGCAGCCTTTCGTAGCCCTCCGCCCTCACAAAGTCCCTCAGGTTCCCCCCCTTTCCCTTGGGCTTCGGTCCCTCGGCGGGCAAAAGGGAGACCTTCCCCTTGACCCTACTCAGGACCCGGAGGGCCTCCTCGACGTCCTTGACCACCAGGGCCTTGATCCGCTCCCCCAGGGCGGCCTCCACCGCCTCCTCGTAGCCCCGCTGCACCTCGATGAGCTCACCGAGGACCAGGGCCTCGCTGAGGCCCACCGCCTGAGGGTCCTTGAGGATGGCCTTCACCTCCTCCGGGTAACCCTCCCGTTCCTCTTCCATCCTGAGGAGGAGCTCGTGTCGCATCCTCGAGGCCTCAAGTTCGGCCCCGAGGCGTGCGATCTCCTGCCGAGCCGCGGCCATTTCCGCCTCCTGCTCCCCTATGGAGAGCCCCAGCTCCTCGAGTTCACCGTTTATACCCTCCAGCTCCTGCTGCAGCCCTTCCTCCTGCAGCCGAAGGCCCCGGAGTTCTTCCTCCAGCCGCCTCTTCTCCTCCTCCGTCCGCTGAAGTTCCGCTCTGTCCCTCTCCCTCTTGGCCTCCAACTCCTGGAGCCGTCCCCGTAACTCCTTGAGGAGGTTCCCCAGCCGGACCCTCTCCCCCTCCATGGAGAGGAACTCCTTCCTCAGGCGATCCCGCTCCCTCATCAGGTCCTCTCTCTGGGGCTCCAGCTCCCCAAATCCCTCCCACCTCTGCTCCAGGAGGGCCTCAAGCCTTCCAACCTCTTTCCCCAGCCCCTCGACCTCGGCCGAGGTCTCTTGGTGCCTGCGCCTCAGCTCCCCCTCGAGGCTGCAGAGCCTCTCCTCGTCCTCCTTACAGGCGCTGAGGAGCCCCTTCAGTCCCTCGAGCTCCCTCTCCAGGGCCCGGAGGCGTTCCTCCCGCCTCTTCAGCTCCCCCTCCACCTTGAGGGCCTCCCGTTCCACGGCCTCGAGGTCCTCCCTGGCCTCAAGCAGCCGGAGGCCCACCTCCTCCTTCCTCCTTTGGGCCTCCGCCTTCCGCCTCTGGAGCTCGGTCAGCCGTCCCCTTAGGGCCTCCACCTCCCCTTGAAGCCCCTCGGCCTCCTGCCCTTTGGAGCGCCACCGTCCGGCCAGGTGCGCGATTTCCAGCCTTCGCAGCTCCTCCTTCAGGCGCCTGTAGCGCCTCGCCTTGGACGCCTGAGACTTCAGGCTCCTGGCCTGGCGTTCTACCTCAGCGATGACGTCCTGCAGCCGCTCCAGGTTCTGGCGGGTGTTCTCCATCTTCCGCAGGGTCTCCTTGCGCCGCTCCTGGTACTTGCTGACCCCTGCCGCCTCTTCGATCATGAGGCGGAGCTCGCCCGGCGGTGCCTCGATCAAGGCCTCCACCTCCCCTTGGGCCACCACGGCGTAGGCATTGACCCCCAGACCTGTGCCGAGGAAGAGGTCCCTGATGTCCTTGAGGCGGCAGGGCCGCCTGTTTATCAGGTAGTGGCTTTCGCCGGACCGGAAGAGGCGCCTGGTCACCCTCACCTCCTCGAGGCCTTCGTAGCCTCGAAGGGACTGGAGGCTCGTGTCGAAGACCAAGGAGACCTCCGCCATCCCGGAGGGCTTCACCTCTTCGGTGCCGTTGAAGATTACGTCTTCCATGGAGCGGCTGCGAAGGTGGGTGGGGCGCATCTCTCCCAAGGCCCAGAGCACCGCATCCACGATGTTGGACTTCCCGCAGCCGTTGGGCCCGACTATGGCGGTTATCCCCTCCGGGAAGGTGAGGACGGTGCGGTCGAAGAAGGACTTAAACCCCAGGAGTTCGATCCGCTTCAGCCGCATGGGCCGGCCTTCCGCATACGGTCTGTGCCAGCTCGATCCGTTTGATGACCTCCTCAGGCCCCAAGACGTCCATGACCTCGAAGAGACCGGGGCTCACGGTCCTCCCGGTGAGGGCCAACCTCACCGCTTGGGCGGCGTCCTTGGTCTTGATCTCCAATTCGTCACAGAGGCGGCGGAAGGTGGCCTCGAGGGCCTCCTCCGTAAAGGGGACTCCTTTGATGGCCTCCTTGAAGCGTTCGAGGAACTCCGAAGCCCTCTCCGTGAAGAACTTCTCGACGCCCTTTTGGTCGTAGGAGGTAGGCGGACGGAAATAGAAGGCGGCCTGAGAGGCCATCTCCTTGAGGGTCTTGGCCCTTGGCTGAAGGGTCTTTACGGCCTTGATCAGCTTTTCCCCCAGGTTCACCTCTATGCCCTCCTCCTTGAGGAAGGGCAGGAGCCTCCTGGCGATCTCCTCCGGTGGTTCCTCCTTGATGTAATGGGCGTTGAGCCAGAGGAGCTTTTCGGGATCGAAGACCGCGGGCGATTTGCTCACGTTCTCAAGGGAGAACTTCTCCACGAGCTCCCCGAGGCTGAAGATCTCTTGATCCCCGTAGGACCATCCGAGCCTGGCCAGGTAGTTCACCATGGCCTCGGGCAGATAGCCCATCTCCCGATAGGCCGACACGGCGGTTGCCCCATGGCGCTTGCTGAGCCGCGTCCTATCGGTGCCGAGGATGAGGGGCAAGTGGGCGAACTTCGGCACCGGGTAGCCGAGGGCCCGATACAGGAGGATCTGACGAGGGGTGTTGTTGAGGTGATCGTCCCCCCGGATCACGTGGGTGATCCCCATGAGGGCGTCATCTACCACCACCACGAAGTTGTAAGTGGGGGTGCCGTCCGAGCGCACGATGATCAGGTCGTCCAGTTCCTCGTTCCTGAAGGTCACCTTCCCCCGCAGCAGGTCCTCCACCACCGTGACGCCGTCGAGGGGTGCCTTGAACCTGATGGCGTAGGGCAGGTCCGGTTGGTCCTTGCGATAGCGGCAGCGGCCGTCGTACTTGGGCTTGCGCCCTTCGGCCAAGGCCCTCTTCCTCATCTCCTCGAGCTCTTCGGGGGTGCAGTAACAGCGGTAGGCCTTCCCCTCATCGAGCAGCCGCTCGGCGTGCTCCCTGTAAAGTTCCATCCGTTGGCTCTGGAAGTAAGGTCCTTCGTCCCAGTGCAGGCCGAGCCAGGAGAGGCTGTCGAGGATGTCCGCCAGGAACTCCTCGCGCGAGCGGCTCCGGTCGGTATCCTCGATCCTCAGGACGAACTTTCCACCGTGGTGGCGGGCGAAGAGCCAGTTGAACAAGGCCGTCCTCGCCCCCCCGATGTGGAGATATCCCGTGGGGCTCGGGGCGAACCTGGTCCTTACCTCCTTCATCGCATCATGATCAGCAGGCCCCCGAAGGGTAGCATTATGAGGACGAAGATCGCCGCGGTGATGACGACGGCGAGGATGGCCTTTCCCACGGAGACTTCGTGGACCTTCTCGAGGCCCACGACCTGCAGGTAAAGGCCGTAAAGGGAGGCCAAAAAGCCGATAAACGGGATCCAGCCGAGCAGTTGCACCACGGCGCTATAGGCCACCACGCGGAAGGTCCCTTCGTAGGTCCCCCTGCCCTGGAAGAGCTGCTGAAGCACAAACTGCAGGATCCCCGCCCCGATGAAGGCGAAGACCAGGGAGACCAGGGCCGCGATGAAGGGCATGGGGTTGAAGAAGATGAGGGAGCCGAGGATCCCCCTCACTGCGAGGCAGACCGCCAGGAAGAGCACCGGCGGGTAGAACCCCCCTGTGCGCGACATATCCCCGAAGAACTCCTTGGGACGAAGCGCCACCTCCTTGGCCACCTGGATGAAGCTGCCCACGAACTCCTGGGGGTTGAAGTCCTTTTCCATATCTCCCTCCTTTTCAGATCTTGAGAATGACCTCCTTTAAGACCTCACCTCCGAGGTCCTGAAGGACGATCCTCTTCTCCTCCGTGTCCAGCACTGCCAGGGAGGGTGGTCCCTCCTTCGGCAGGGCAGGGGACCCTGGGTTGAGCAGCACCAAGGGGCCCCTCTCTATGAGATGGGGCCTGTGGGTGTGGCCGGTGATCAGCAGGTTTACCTGATAGCGCCCCCCCAGTTCCAGCAGGTCCTCCACGTCCTGCTCCTCCCCATGGAGCATCATCACCGAAAGCCCATCGATGAAACAGTACACATAAGGGGACTGAAGGGGGAAGTTTATCATCAGTTGATCCACATCGGCGTCGCAGTTCCCCTTGGCGATCAGTAGGGGGACCGGGGCGTGGTTGATGGCCCAGGCCAGGGTCTGGGGGTCATAGTCCTTGGGGAAGGGGTTGCGGGGGCCGTGATAGAGCAGGTCTCCGGCGTGAAGTATCAACTCCACCCCTTCGAAGGGCCCTTTGATGGCCTCCTCCCAGGCCTTGAGCCCCCCGTGGGTGTCGCTTATGATCCCCACCCTCATCTGGCCAGCAGTTCGAGGATTCGCTCTGCAAAGGCCCTGGCCGCCTGGGGACCGTTGGCGGTCACCACCCGGCCGTCCACCTCTACCGCCTTCGCCGTGTAAGAGGCCCCAAGGGCCGCGAGGGTCCTGCCCTCTGAGGGCCAGACAGTGGCCCTTTTGCCCTCCAGTACGCCGGCCTTGGCGAGGATGACCGGGGCGATGCAGATGGCCCCCACCACCTTCCCCTGAGAGTAAGCCTCCTTGGCGATCCGCAAGGCCTCCGGGTGGGAGAAGTAGACCTGTGCCCCTATGCCCCCTACGAAGATCACGGCCTCATAACGGGCCACATCAACCTCTCGGAGGGAGAGGTCGGGCTCGACCCGTAGGCCGAGCATCCCCCGGGCCTCCCCCCTCTTGGACGAGGCCACCTCCACCACGAGGCCCTTGGACTCGAAGAGCTCCTTGGGCACCTTCAGCTCCTCGTCCCTGAACCCCTCAGGGGCGATGATCATGAGGACCTTGGCCGTAGAGGCCCCTGAGATCGCCCAAAGGCAAAGGAGCAGAAGGGCCAAGAAGAGGCCCCTCCCTCCCTTCAAGGACCCTCTCTTCAACACGCCCTCACCTCCAGGATGAGGTAACGCCTCTTGCCCGCGGGGACCTCCACCTCCACCTCCTGGCCCTCCTCCTTCCCCACGAGGGCCTTGGCCACAGGGGAGTGGATGGAGATCTTGCCCTGGGGGGGGTCGGCCTCATCGCCACCCACGAGCTGGTACTCGAGGACTCGGTCGTTGTCCAAGTCCTTCAGCTTCACCTTGCAACCGAAGGAGACCCGCCCCTCCTCGGGGACCTGTTCCACCACCACGGCCCTGGCCAGCTTCTCCTCCAGCTCCTTGATCTTGGCCTCGATGAAGGCCTGTCGCTCCTTGGCGGCCTCGTATTCGGCGTTCTCGGAGAGATCGCCGAAGGCCCTGGCCCGCTCTATCTCGGCGATTATGCGGGGTCGCTCCTCCTTCTTCAGACGTTCAAGCTCCCTCTTCAGACTTTGATAACCCTCTTTGGTGATGGGAAAGGTCTCCATCTCCCTTCTCCGGAGGCTGAAATTTGCCAAATATTAACACCTCTGACCCAGACGGGCAACCACCGGGAAGACTCGTCTGACCCTAGCCTCAACAGATGATGCGGAGCAAGCGCGCCGAGGTGCCCAGCGAAGTTGAAGAAGCGGTCAATCAGTCAAGAACCCTTGACAATCCCTACCCTTTGGGTTTTTCTAAAAGAGTACAAATTTCAGTATAAATTAAAGGAGGGAGGTCATGAAGCGAGTGATAAGGGGGCTTTTGGTAGTGGGGTTGGCGGTGTTTATGGTCAGCGGCTGGGCTATTGCTAAGGAGCCCATAAAAATTGGTATGCTTGCTGACAAAACTGGTGGCCTAGCCGCCTATGGCTATTCTCACGAGAAGGTCCTCAAAGCGGCCGTGAAGAAGATCAATGAAGAGGGAGGGATAGTCGGAAGGCCTGTAAGGCTTTATGTAGAAGACACCGAGAGCAAGCCTTCTGTAGGTGCCCTCAAGTTCAGGAAGCTAGTCGAGACTCATGGGGTGGACTTCGTCATTGATTCGAACAGCTCTGGTATAGCCATCGCTTGTGCTCCTGTGGCCAAAGAGTTGAAGACTCCTTACTTTCCCTCTGCGGGGGCCACGGAGATCTCGGGTGAGAAGGGAAACCGGTATGTCTTTCAGCCCTGTACGAATGTGCGCGAGGAGTGCAAAGGGGCCGCGTCCTTTGCGGTGAAGAACATCGCTAAGAAGTGGGTAACAGTTGTGGTCAACTACGCTTGGGGTTGGTCCAACGAGAAGGAGTTCAAGAAATATGTTGAGCAAAAGGGCGGCAAGGTGCTCAAATCTATCAGGGTGCCCCTTGGGACCAGCGATTGGCTACCCTATCTGAGAAAGATCCCGAGGGAGGCAGAAGCGGTCTACTTTGCCAACTTTGGCTCAGACTTCCTCTCCTTTATAAGGGACCTTTACGCAGTGCGTCCAGATATTAAGAAGTTGGGAGCTGTTTATGTACTCTCAGCTCAAGATCCTGCGAAACTCGGCCCGGCAGGCGAAGGGCTTTATTGCATCACTTCCTATCCAACCCGTCTTGAAGGGCTGAATACCGAGTATAACCGGAAATATCGTAGTTTGATTGGTGTGGATCCCGAGGGACTCGAAATAGGAATTGGGAAACGTTTCGTTTTGGCCTACGACTGGGCCGTGTGGGAATCCATGTTCCTAATCAAAGCCGCTATAGAGAGAAGTGGTTGGCGCTCACGGAAGGACACCTCAAAGGTGATCGAGGCATTAGAAGGGATGAAGTTCAAGGAAAGTGTGGAATTTCCCCAGGGAAGTGGGTACATCCGGGCAGAGGACCATCTTGCCATCGTCGATCTATACATCGAACAGATTGTGGGTGGTAAGTTGAAAGTCGCGGCACGGATTCCTGCGGCCAAAGGAGCCTATCCACCGATCGTGGATCGCACCAAAGAATCCTTCTGAGGAAGAGGCCTTGGCCTCAGAGGTTGCCTCTGCGCTCCTCTTTTACCTGGTCAATGGGCTCATATGGGGGCTTATTATTGCCCTCATTGCTTTGGGACTATCTTTTATCTTCGGGGTCATGGGCATCGTAAACATGGCCCATGGCGACCTTTACATGCTAGGGGCGGTTTTCGCTTACTGGATATTTTCCGCCCTGGGTAACTTCTGGTTAAGCCTCTTGATAGTCCCTGTGGCTATTGGACTCCTTGCAGCCCCCACAGAGCGGTTGATTTTGAGGCCCTTCGAAGGACATCCGGCGGTTACCATGATCGCCACCGCAGGACTCTCCTTCATACTCCAACAGCTCGTGTTGATGACTTATGGTGGAGTTCCCAAAGAACTCCCCATGCCCCTTCAGGGGAGCTTCGATTTTCTGGGAGTTGCCTATCCCCTTTATCGTCTTTTCATCGCTGCTCTATCTCTGGTGATCATTGCTTCGGTTTGGCTCTTCCTACACCGGACTGACTATGGGATCCTCGTCAGAGCCTCTATGCAGGACAAAGAAATTGCCAGCGCCATGGGGATCAACGTCAATACAGTGCTCGTTTTTACCTTTGTTTTGGGTTGTGTCCTGGCGGCTGTGGGGGGAGTGCTGGCAGCTCCTGTTACCCAGGTCTTCTACCTCATGGGTAATGACGTTATCCTGCTCTGTTTCATCGTGGTTATCATCGGAGGGCTTGGCAGCCTGGGCGGCACCCTGGTGGCTGCTCTTGTCCTTGGGGGGGTGGAGGGGCTGTTAGCTTATTTCCTCAGCCCCACCGGGGCAAGAGCAGCCGTTTTTGCCTTTATGGTCGGAGTGCTCATCCTTCGCCCTCAAGGGCTTTTCGGCACACAAAGGGGTTAGTCCATGCCCTCACGCGGAGGTTCTCAGTCCAGGAAGGCTGTCCTGCAGAGATGGATGTTGTTTGGCTTTTTCATCCTTACGGTTCTGGGGGTTCTCATGCCAAGGGGTCCCCGTAGCTTAGCCATGCAGACCATGGCTTTTTGTATCTTCGCCATGGCTTACGACCTCTGCTTCGGCTACACGAACCAATGCAGTCTAGGCCATTCGGTCTTCTTCGGGGTGGGGGCCTACGGCGTGGTGTTGTCGTTGTTGCATCTTCAAAGTGGCATTCTTCTGGGGCTTCTAATCGCTTTTGTGGCTGGTATGGTGGTGGCCTTTTTAATGGGCAGCATATGTGTACGTCTCACCGAGGCCTATTTCGTCATAGTTACTGCTCTCTTTTCGGCCATCTTTCACCTATTGTCCCTTGATATGACATGGTTGACTGGCGGAGATGATGGGTTGTCTGTTACCCTGCCCGATATCTCTGTAGGTGGAGTCCGCCTTTCCCTCTACGACCCTATGACAAATTACTATTTCATTCTGGTTTTTTTTCTTGCTAGCTACCTCCTGATGAGGCGAATCACTGAGGCCCCGCTGGGGAAGGTCTTCATATCCATCAGAGAGAATGAGAAGAGGGCTGCCTTCTTGGGATACGACCCCTTCAGGTACAAACTCGCGGCGTTTGTCCTTTCAGGTGCCTTTACTGCTCTGGCAGGATCAATCTACGCCCTCACCCTTCGTTATGCGACGGCAGACCTCTTCGGCCTCTACTGGTCGATCATCCCCATAGTGTGGTGTTTGATAGGAGGAGTAGGGACGCTAGTGGGGCCTTGCATCGGAGTAGCGTTAATGTTCTTCTTCCAGTACTATGTGAGCGCTTGGTGGACCCACTATCTAATTCTCTTCGGCGTTCTCATTTTGGTAATCTTGCGGACTTCACGGAAGGGACTGTTGGGTTATCTCCTGGGAAGGTAGATGGCGATCTTAGAAGTGAGGGAGATCACGAAGAACTTTGGCGGCCTTACGGCTCTGAAGGATGTTTGCTTGTCGGTTCAAGAGGGAGAGCTTCGGGGTATCATTGGTCCCAACGGGGCGGGAAAGACCACGCTGTTCAACGTCATCTCCGGCGATCTTAAACCGACTGGAGGAAAGGTTTACCTCCAGGGTGAAGACATAACGGGCCTCCCCCCACATAAAATATGTAAGAAGGGATTGGGTAGGACTTTCCAGCTCACTATGGTCTTTCCGGAGTTAACAGTCTATGAAAGCATCTGGGTGGGAATAAATTCCAGGAAGGAAAAGCCCTGGGATCCCTTTCGATCCTTCGAGAAGGATTCCGATGTATCGGAACGGGCCGAGGAACTGTGCCGTATAGTAGGGCTTTACGAGAAACGAGACGAACTAGCATCTAACCTCTCCTATGGAGATCAGAAGGCCCTGGAGATTGCAATGGCTTTGAGTACAGATCCTGCGGTCCTGCTTTTAGATGAACCAACCCAGGGAGTGAGCCCCAAAGAGGCAGAGGGGCTAATCGAACTGATCGTCGAGTTGTCGAAGCGGATGACTATAGTCCTGATAGAGCACAGCGTTGACGTCGTGCTAAGGCTCTGCCACAAGGTGACAGTACTAAACGAGGGACGGGTGATCGCTGAAGGTAGCCCTGAGGAGATCAGTCGTAACAAGGAGGTTCAAAGGATCTACCTAGGGACCTAACGGTGGCGCTACTTGAGGCACAAGAGGTTCATGCCTTTTACGGTAGAAGCTATGTCCTACAAGGGGTGTCCATCACAGTTCAAGAAGGGGAGGTGGTGGCTCTCCTCGGCAGGAATGGCGCGGGGAAGACCACCTTCCTGAAAACAATCATGGGGCTGGTGAGAGCATGCCAAGGGCGGGTTATTCTAGACGGTGTCGATATCACTGCTCTTCCCTCCTATCGCATAGCTCGGCTTGGGATCGGCTACGTCCCCCAGGGAAGAGGGCTCTTCCCGGAGTTGACGGTTTTGGAGAACCTGAAGACGGGGATGCGTGACCGTAGGGATAAAGGGAGCCTTGAAAGGGTTCTTGACCTTTTTCCCCTCCTCCGGGACCGGCTGGGCCAGAAGGCCGGTACACTGAGCGGGGGGGAACAGCAGGCTCTGGCCATTGCTAGGACTCTTTTGCAGAAGCCACGCATCCTTTTGCTCGACGAGCCCACAACCGGCCTGATGCCCCTCATCGTAGAACGGTTGAAGGAGGTCATCCGTGAACTCAACAGCCGCGGTATGGCCATTCTGCTGGTGGAGGAAAAAGTTCCCTTTGCCCTCTCTCTGGCCCACCGTGTCTACTTCATGGTGAAGGGAAAGATGACCTTCAGCGCTCCCAAGGAAGAGGTAGCCAGTAGAGAGGACATCCTCCTTAAGTATCTCGGTGTACAGGGTTGAGGATACCTAAAATGTTTCAAAAAAGTCCTTGAAAAAATGTCCCTATATATGTTTAAGTAAACTTAAGTAAAAGAGCATAAATTTCAGTATAAATAAAACGTAAGGAGGGAGGTCATGAAGCGAGTGGTAAGGGGGCTTTTGGTAGTGGGGTTGGCGGTGTTGTTCTGCCTGGCCTCTGGCGGGCAGGCTGTGGCCGCGGGCAAGACCATGCACATCAAGTTCAGCACCTGGCACCCGCCGGCGAGCCGTGAGGTCAAGA